>JAUVBC010000154.1 GCA_030591405.1 Candidatus Zixiibacteriota bacterium | reverse complement strand
TTAATGTATCGGAAACCTCCACTTCCGATAGATCAAGCTCATGAGCGATTTCATTGGGGGATGGTACCCGGCCCAGCCCTTGTTCCAATGAACTTGAAATTTTGCCGATTTTATGCAGTGTTCCCACCCTGTTTAAGGGGAGTCTTACAATTCGGCTTTGTTCGGCCAGAGCTTGCAGAATTGCCTGGCGTATCCACCAGACAGCATAACTGATAAATTTGAATCCTCTGGTCTCATCAAAACGTTTGGCCGCTTTGATTAATCCTATGTTCCCCTCATTGATCAAATCGGCCAGTGAAAGGCCCTGATTTTGATACTGTTTGGCAACCGAAACAACAAATCTAAGATTGGCTTTTGTTAATGCTTCCAGGGCTTCTTTTGAGCCCAGCTTTATTTTTTTAGCCAATCTGACTTCTTCGGCTGCGTTGATGAGAGGAGTCTCTCCGATTTCCCGGAGGTACAGGTCTAAAGACCTGTCTTCATCGCGATATTTCGACGCTTGTTTTGCCACGAAATTTCTTGTAGCCTCCATTAAAAACTATAAAAATAGTTTTGCTCAAACACTTAAGGCTTTATAGCCTTGTACTCTATCTGTCCCCTGGGGTCTACCAGCAGAAGCGGTATCGCCTTTTGTCTATTTTGCATTTGTTCTGCGATCGCCTGCAGCTCGACCAGGTTCTTGATTTCATTGTTATCTATTTGCGTAATAACCGAACCGGGTAATATCCCGGCCAGATACGCCAGTGAACCGCGCGATACGCGGTTTATATATATGCCAGGGAAAAATTCAGAACCGATCTGTCGGGCAATGTCTGCGTTAAAATTTAAAAGATCCATACCGAGCCATGACAGCCGGTCGTTGGGATTGGAAAACTGTTCACTATGAGCCAACTGATATTGGTCCCGGTCAACCGGAATTGCATTAACCGCAATATATTTCCCCCGTCTCATTAGGCCGATCTGTACCTCTTGATTCTTCGGCGCGGTTGCCACCAGGACTGAAAAATTATCAATATCAAGTATTTCCTGACCGTTGAAATCGACCAAAATATCACCATGAATAATTCCCGCCTCAGCCGCAGGTGAGCCATCAAAAACAGATTCAATTCCTACACCTTTGACCGCCGGCAGACCCTGCATCCGTGCTTCGGCTTCGGTTAATTCGGTAAGATAAACTCCGAGCCAGGCGCGCGAAACTTTACCGGTCGCAATCAAATCAGGAACAATAGAACGGGCCAGATTAATCGGTATGGCAAAACTGATTCCAACCGAGGCACCGGTAGGACTCGAAATTGCGGCATTAACTCCAATCGCCTTACCATCAAGGCCAACCAAAGGACCGCCGGAATTACCGGGGTTGATGGAAGCATCGGTCTGGATATAATCCTGAATTGGCGGTGTTCCTTCGCCAAAACGAAGATTGCTGCGCCCCTTGGCTGAAATTACACCAACCGTGACAGAACGGTCAAGTCCCTGTTCCGGGAACGGATTCCCGATTGCAATCGCCCAATCGCCAACTCTGATATCATTGGAATTGCCAAACGGAATAAAATCAATATCCTCTTCAGGATCGACCTTGAGAACAGCCAGATCGGTTTGCGGATCGGCACCTATAATTTTTGCTTCATATTGATATCCTGAAGATGTCCGAACATAAACATGCTGGGCGCCATTGACCACATGATTGTTGGTCAGGATATATCCGTCTTTTCTAAAAAAGAAACCGGACCCAAAAGATTTTGATGGTTCCTGCGGTATCCCAAAAAATTTAAAATAGACCTCATCACGATACCGGCTTTGAACCTCGTACTCCGCAGCAATGTGAACCACCGCATCGGTGACCTTTTCCACCACTCCAACAAAGGGTGAGCAATGTTTGCCGTCGGCATCAACTGTAACCGGATACGGGTCCGATGACATCTGAGCCGATGACTTGGGAGTAAAATCAAGATTGGATGCTATTATAAAACCGAGGAACGTAAAAAACAATCCTAATAAAATAAAAGAGACAATGCGTGTACTCTTACCCATGAGCGTAAAAGACCTCCCCATAAACCCAAATACCTCCTTAACTACAAAGCCTCAAAATATACAGTTTATTTCATTTTTTGTCAACATATTTATTTATATATTTCTTTTATATAACTATTATACTTATATTTAAGTCTTCTGTTTCAAAAGACCTCTTTTTAATTCTCTTAATAGATGATACGCTGCTTTCCCATAATAATTAAGCTTTTGCTGATTTATAATTTGAATCAAATGACCTGACAATGATTGACTTTTGGACATTTATTAGATTAATTATTTTTATGTCAATAAAAAACGAATCCAATATTCTAATTGATTTTTGCCATTTACTCTATAAAAATGGTTTGATAGCCGGATTTGATGGCAATTTTTCGGTCAGACTTGATAATAACTCAATTTTAATTACTCCGTCCGGAAAACCAAAAGGGTTTTTGAAACCTGATGATCTGATTGTAATCGATCTTTCCGGCCAGAAAATATCAGGTGATGGAGAGCCGTCATCGGAAACGGCGATGCATCTTCAGGTTTATAAAAACCGGCCCGAAATAAAAGCCTGTTGCCATGCTCATCCGCCTTATGCGACTGCTTTTGCAGCATCTGGTAAACAATTACCTGATAACATATTACCGGAAGTATTGTTGAGTATTGGGGTCATTAAATTAACTGAGTATATTCCCACCGGTGTCGCCAAAGAATGGGTTAAATTGGGCCAGTATATCAGAAAGAACAATGCCGTTCTGCTTGCAAATCATGGGGTGTTAACCATTGGAGCCGATGCCGAAGAAGCCTACTTTCGGATGGAAACAGTTGAGCATTTTGCCAGGATCGCTTTTTTGGGCGAAAGTCTGGGTGGGTTGAAAACCCTTGATACTGATGAAGTTACCAGACTAAACAAAATCAGAAAGAATAAAATTTTGTAATTTTGGCTTGTATCTCAATTTTTTTTGAAAAATATAAAGAAGCGATTGACAGCGCTCTGAAATAGATTAGCTTATTATCAAAGCCAGAGGAGTAATTGACATGGATGTTATCAGATTAGGCGGGATGATTTTTTATGGCTATCATGGTGTCAGCGCCGCCGAAAAAGAGACCGGGCGGCGGTTCGAAGTCGATTGCGAGCTCGAAGCTGACCTTGCTGCCCCAGGAAAAACTGATAAATTAACCGATACTATCGATTATGTCGCTGTTTATAATTGTATAAAAGAGGTTGTTGAGGGGAGAGCATTTTCGCTGGTCGAAAGTCTGGCGACTACTCTGGCCGATAACATTTTGGAAAAATTCCCGATTTTTCGTGTGACCCTGAAAATCCGCAAAAAAATTCCGCCGATTGCCGGGACGATCGAACATATAGAAATTGAGGTAACTCGCCGCCAACCTGATGCTTCCAAGATAATTTCCGATAATAAAGAGTAAAAGAAAAACAGGAAGCATAAGAGGAAATTATTATGTCAAACACTGTATATTTGTCACTTGGTTCCAATCTTGGCGATAGAGAAAAAAATCTGTCCAAGGCGAATGAAATGATTGCGGCGATGGAAGGTTTTGAGGTTATCAGTTACTCTCCGATTTATGTTAACCCGGCGATTGAGATGGATAAAGATTCCCCCGGCTTTTTTAATATGATTGTCAAAGGTGAATTTACCTACCGGCCAGCCGAGCTTTTGGCCAATGTTGAAGAGATCGAAACCAGGCTGGGACGAACTAATAAGGGCGAATGTAAGCCGCGAACAATCGATATTGATATCATTCTATTTGGGGATGAAGTAATTGAATCTGAGAAGCTGTCTATTCCGCACCGGAAAATGACCGAGCGGGCGTTTGTTCTCAAACCGATGCTTCAGATCGATCCAGAAATTCTTAATCCTGTGACCAAAGAGAAACTTAAAATTTATTGTGATAAATGCAATTGCGACGAACTTGTTTTATACAAAGAACCACTTGAGGTCAATGTCTGAACCGAACTATATAGCGATTGAGGGTGTTATCGGGGCGGGGAAAACAACTCTGTCCCAGATGCTGAGTCGGGAACTAAAGGCCGAACTTTTACTCGATGATGCCATGAACAATCCTTTTCTGACAGACTTTTATAAAAATTCCAGACGGTACGCCTTTTCGGTTCAGCTTTTTTATCTGTTGACCCGTTATCAACAACAGCAGACACTTTTGATGCGTGACCTTTTTGCTCAACGAATAATCGCCGACTATACATTTGCCCGTGATAAAGTTTTTGCCTCGGTAAATCTATCTGAGCGGGAGTTAATACTATATGAAAAACTGATGCCGCTTCTAAGTTCTGAGATTCCAAAGCCGGATCTGACCATATATCTTCAAACCTCAACACCGGTCCTGCTGGAAAGAATTAAAAAACGGAATGTCAGCGTTGAAAAATCAATTGATGCCGAATATATCGCAAAGCTCAACGACGCTTTTAATCATTACTTTTTCCATTACGACGATTCTCCTTTGTTGGTTGTAAAAACCGATGATATCGATTTTGTTGAAAATCAGATCGATTTCAAAAATCTGGTTGAGATGATCGGTAAACCTCTTACCGGCAAGAAATATTATGTTCCGGCAGGAGCAACGGCATGAGCAGTTACAAAGAAAATAAAGATAAAAAGACCCGAAAAAAAATAACGGTTTCAAAGTTTATCGCCAAAAAATCTAAAGGTGACAAGATCGCCGTTTTGACTGCTTATGATTATTACACCGCACGGTTTCTTGATCGCGCCGGAGTCGACTCGCTTCTCGTTGGTGATTCGGTCAGTATGGTGCATTATGGTGAGGACAGTACCCTTCCGGTGACAATGGAGATTATGCTGGCGCACACCAAAGCTGTTTCCGATGGGACAGAGTATGCGCTGGTTATCGGTGATATGCCATTTATGTCGTATCAATCGTCGCTTGAACTTGCCGTCGCCAACGCAGGACGATTCCTCAAAGAGGGGAGAGCCGAGGCGGTCAAACTCGAGGGCGGAATTGAGATGGCCGCGACGGTCAAACGGATTGTCGAGTGCGGAATTCCGGTGATGGGACATATCGGCCTGACGCCCCAATCGATTCATAGGTTTGGCGGCGCTAAGGTGCAGGGACGTAAAGAAAAATCTATTGCCTATCTACTCGAATCGGCTCAGGCACTTGAAGAAGCGGGTGCCTTTTCGATGGTCCTTGAATTAGTACAAAAAGATACTGCAGAAAAGATTACCAAAGCGGTGCATATTCCGACCATTGGTATCGGTGCCGGGATCAACTGCGACGGACAGGTGCTGGTGATAAATGATATTCTGGGACTGTACGAAGATTTCAAACCAAAATTTGTCCGGCAGTATGCCGACCTTGCACCAACTATCGAAAAAGCTGCCTCTGAATTTATCGCCGATGTTAAATCCGGCGCCTACCCCTCCGACGACGAATCGTTTTAGATAATTTTTCTTATGTCATATTCAATTTTTTAGCATCATTCCAGTTTTTGTATTGTCATTTCCTTACTTTTTTATGTCATTCCCGTGAAAACGGGGAATCCATGCTCGTGATGTCGGGTCGCCGCACCCGACATCAAACGGTCAGGTTCGGCGACCTGACCGCACAATTTTACTACTAAATTTTGTACCGACTCTCATTTTTGGACCAAATAATTCCTTGTAAGTGGTTTCACCATATTTGGTTACAACAAAATGGGTGTGCTTTTCCGATTTTATGTTTTTTCATCAAAATCCTATTGTGTTCCGTCGGGTCTTGAGCGCGAAGTCCCGCCAAAGTAGCGGGATGACCTGAC
>JAUVBC010000151.1 GCA_030591405.1 Candidatus Zixiibacteriota bacterium | reverse complement strand
GCCCGATGGTCGATGCTTATTATAAAGATATTAAAAAAATCGATCCGGTTCGCGCCGGAAATAAAATGGCGCGTGAACGGATGTCGATCCTGTTCGATAAAGCGTTTGACAAAAAACTACTGGTGCTTGGGACTTCAAATCGGACCGAAATCTGTCTTGGGTATGGAACATGGTATGGCGATGTCGCCAGCACGGTTAATCCTATCGGTATGCTCTATAAAACTCAGGTGAGGACGCTAGCCCGATATTACAATATCCCCGAATCAATTATACTGAAGCAGCCATCGGCTGATCTCTGGCCCGGACAGACCGATGAAGCAGAGTTGGGTCTCGAATACGACCAAGTCGATCGCTTGCTTTATTTAATAATCGAGAACGGTATAACCGACCGGAATGAATTAAATCAAGCCGGGTTCGAAAACAGCTTTATAGACAGAGCGATCGGGCTGGTCAACCGGTTTTATTTCAAACGTGATCTGCCGGAAATAGCCGATCTTGGATTAAAAAAGATTCCTGATAAAATAATGCTTATTGGTGATAAATGAGTCAGGATAACCGAGAGAAATCAGGAAAAGGAAAACTATATCTGGTCCCGACACCTATCGGCAATCTTGGCGATATTACTAAGCGGGCACTGGAGGTTTTGGAATCATCCGAACTAATAGCCTGCGAAGATACCCGTTTATCGGGGCGACTTCTGTCCCATTTTGGGATTAAAAAAACTCTCATCAGCTATCATGATTTTAATGAAAATAAACAGGTGCCTAAATTATTAGAGGTGATCCTATCGGGAGGAGATGTTTCGGTTATAACCGATGCCGGTTCTCCCGGGTTATCGGATCCGGCGTATCGGATTATCAGAGCTGCTATCGATCATGATATTATTATCTCCCCCCTCCCCGGTCCAAATGCGCTGATTCCGGCTCTTACCGGTTCCGGTCTGCCGCTCGATCGATTTTTCTTTGAGGGGTTCTTGCCGAATAAATCTGCGGCAAGAAAAAACCGTCTGGGAAAATTAAAAGAATTGAAACATACATTGGTATTTTATGAATCGCCGCATCGGATAAATAAAACAGTCTCCGATGCGCTCGAGGTTCTGGGCGATCGACCAGCCTGTATCGCCCGGGAGATATCAAAAATATATGAAGAATATATCCGTGGAACGCTCTCAGAGATTCTTGAAAATATATCTTCAAGAAAATTAAAAGGCGAAATAGTTATTATTATTGAAGGAGTTGTGAGAAAAAAGAGTAAGATCAAAGAAATTGGTGGCAACTTTTCCGATTGTGAAGCATTATAACAAAATAGAATAACAACTTAAACGAAAGGTAATATATGTATCCTGAACTATTAAAACTTGGTCCATTTGCAATCAGAAGTTACGGCTTGATGCTGATCATCTCGGTGTTGCTTGGTATATACTATATCTACAAAATGTCCAAGGATACCGAGTTTGATTTTAACGATCTTCTGACTATCACATACATATTAGTTTTTGGTGGAATTCTTGGGGCAAGACTCGCCTATGTTCTGATGCATATCAGCGAATTTCAAGGACGCTGGCTGGCGACAATTAATCCGTTCGGATCGGATCAGTTTGGAATCGCCGGATTGAATCTTTACGGCGGCGTTATTGTGGCGGTGATAGCGTCGTTTTTATATATCAGATTCAAGAAACTTCCGGTTTTACGATTGTTTGATCTGTTTGCACCAACAATCGGGATAGGTCTGGCAATCACAAGAATCGGGTGTTTTCTTAACGGCTGTTGTTTCGGTACTCCGACCGATCTCCCCTGGGGTGTCTCGTTTCCGGTTGATTCAATGCCGTTTTATGTTTTCGGATCGGCGCATTTGCATCCGGCACAACTATACAGCTCACTTTATGGATTGTTACTTTTTGTATATTTGCACTGGCGGTTAAAACACAAAACATTTGATGGTCAGGTAATCGGTCTTTTGTTTATGATTGAGGCTCTTTTTAGATATGCCATTGAATATGTCAGGTATTATGAGGAGGCAATGCACTTCTCATTTTTTGGGATGGAACCGACTTACAATAATTTAATAGCAATAATGCTCTTTGTACTAGGTCTGGGGATTTATCTTTCCCAGTATTATAAGAACAGATCTGCGCAACCTGCTAAAGCTTAATGACCAGCGAACGATCCGGCGATTATTATGCCTTAGTTTGTGCATTAGTATGTTCGGTTGGTAATATCACTGCCAAAGTCGGCCTGAGAAGCATAACGCCCGAACTTTTTCAATTTTATTTATTTGGCTTCGGCTTTATAATGTCCGCCGCTTATTTAATTCGCCCCAATGCGCGGAAAGAAGTTTTTACGACAAATAAAAAAGCCCTGGGACTGATATTTGTTTTATCACTATTATTCAGTTTCGGTATTTACACTTTTATTTCGTCATTAAAACTTATTGAGCCTGCCACCGTTTCTTTTCTATCTCGATTTGAAGTAATTATAGTATTACTATTTGCATTCATATTTCTTAAAGAACGTCTAAAACCGATTGAATTGATCGGGGGACTAATAACTATAGGCGGGATATTTGTATTAAAATTTAAGACTAACATGGTTATCTCAGAGGCAGCTTCACTCATGATACTCTCCGCCTTCTTTTTTGCTCTTGCAGAAATAATAATAAAGAAAAACATAAATCTGGTTGGCACAATTCGATTTATATTTTGGCGGAATATTTTTGCAGTTTTTATCTTTTATGCAATACTGATTTATCGTAATCAACCAATCATTATTATTGATTCCAATGCTATGTTTCTAACGGCCTTGACAGCCTTTCTGTTGCCAATTATGGGCCGCTTCACTTACTTGGAAGCTTTGAAGCGGATCAAGGTATCGCGGGCAGCTTTAATTACGCAATCGATGCCATTATTTACGGCTGCTTTTGCGCTGATAATACTTGGAACCTATCCGACACCGATTGAATGGCTCGGTGGCGGTTTGATTATTCTTGGCGTTGTTGTTATTAAATTGAAATTTGGAAAAGTCAAACCGGCCAGTAATTGATTTTATAGTAGAACTTTATATATTCGCCGTATCTTATTGTTAGCCCACAGTTAATGAACTGCAAGCATGCGCTCCAGAGCTATATGGGCATTGACCTTAACATCTTCAGGAACCTGAATCGGTTTGATATCTTTGAAGTTTTCCAGACAGTAAGCAAGATCATTTATTGTCGTGCGATACATATTGGCACAGACCGGGCAGGTTGTCCCGGAGAGCTCAAAAATATTTTTTTCAGGATATAAACTGCCTAGCCTGTTAATCAGATTTATTTCGGTCCCGATGGCAATATTTGATCCGGGTGGTTGTTTCTCGACAAAATTGACAATAAAGCTGGTTGAGCCGAAAGTATCGGCTTCTTTAACAACTTCATGGGGACATTCCGGATGAACCACAATTTTAACATCTGGAAACTTCATTCGGGTTTCTTCAATATGTTTGACAGTAAAATTAGTATGGACGTGACAGTGGCCTTTCCATAATATAATTTTAGCCTTATCAAGTTGCTCGTTGGTCAAACCACCATTATCAAGTGAAAAATCCCAGACAACCATATCCTCCGGCTTGAGACCGTATTTAATACCGGTATTATATCCCAGGTGTTGATCAGGGAAGAAAAACAGCTTCTCTCTTTTCGAGAATCCATACTTATAAACGGCATCGGCATTCGACGAAGTACAAATAAGACCGCTATGTTCACCGGTAAACCCTTTTAATGCGGCGGTTGAGTTCATGTATGAAACTGGCATTATTTTTTTATCACCACCAAAATTCTCAAGTGTTTCCCAGGCCAAAAGAACATCATCCATTTCGGCCATATCGGCCATTGGGCACCCTGCTAATGGATTAGGAAGAAATACTGTCTGTTTGTCGGTCGATAAAATCTCAGCCGCCTCGGCCATAAAATGAACACCGCAAAAGAAAATATATTCGGCATTGGCATTTTCGGCGGCAATTTTTGAGAGTGCGAATGAATCACCAACGGCGTCGCCAAATTCAACTATTTCTGGCCGCTGATAATGATGAGTCAAAATAAAGGCACTGTTGCCCAGTCTGTTTTTTGCCTCTTTAATCCGGTTTTTAAGTTCATCCGGAGCTGATAACCGATACTCTTCAGGTAATGCAAAATACATTATACCGCCTTTTCAATTCTGAAGAATATACGTTGGAAAGCATCGATAGTCCAAGAAAATTATGACTAATCAGACAATTTTGACAGTTCATCAAAGACATCACTGATATTTGGCATATTTCTGAATCCGATATAATCGATATGAGATATAATGCCATTTTTATTAACAATAAAAATGGAGCGGTCAGAAAACCCCGCGTCGGTCAGGACTCCATACCTCTGAGCGATTTCACCATGCGGATAAAAATCGGAAAGCAATGGATATAATATTCCGCCAAGTGTTTTCTGCCATGCCTGCAGCGATGGAATCGAATCAACCGATATACCCAGAACCTGAGTATCAAGACTATCGAAACGTTTTGTCTCACGTTCGTAAGCCGGAATCTGGTCGCTTCATATAGGCGTCCAGCTTAGCGGAAAATATGCTATAAGAATATTCTTTTTCCCCTGATAATCAGATAGACAGATTTTGTCACCGAGATGTGATATAAGGCAAAAATCAGGCGCTTTATCCCCGATTTGCAATTTCATCTTATTACTAGTTGTTCTTGTTTCCAAATGAAATCATTTCTGCTTTTTGAGTTCGTCTAATTCTTTGATCAGCTTTTTTAATTTGTCTTCGTCTCTTTTTCGAGACTTACGATCGACCAAAACAGTGAAACTGCCGGAAGCTAATCTTTTTTCGATCTCTTTGATCTGCCTTTCAAGTTTGACAATATTAGGTGTATTATCCATACTATTTGTCCCCCATCTTATTAATGAATTCAATTGCCTTGTTCATTCTGACAACAACTTCCTGTTTACCCAACGCCTCAAGGATATGATATAAACTCGGTCCAAATGAAACCCCTGAAACCGCAAGCCGAACCGGGTGAATCAGTTCACCTTTCTTTATCTGAAGCTCTTCGGACAAATCACTTAGCGCGGCCTCTATATTTTCTAATTTAAAATTAGAAATTGGTTCAAATTTGTCGCATAATATTTTCATTCTTTCGGAAGCTTCCGGATTAAATCGTTTTTCAACAGCCTTTTTTTCATATTCAAATTCGTTATGAAAAAAGTATTCTGACATTGCAACAAAATCGGACATCCGTTTGCACCGTTCTTTTAACATGCCGATAATATCCATAAGATATTGCCAGCGGGTTTCCAACCAGTATTTTGATGTATATCCCGCCTTAACAAGTTCCGGGGCAACCATCGCGGCCAGCTGATGATCCGGATAGGCCCGAATATACTCACCATTGAGAGCCAACAGCTTTTCTTCATTAAATATCGGATTTGATCCGTTGACATTTTCGAGAACAAATATTTTTTTCAATTCTTCAATCGGCAAAAATTCCCGATCATCTTTGGGTGACCAACCGAGTAAACAGAGAAAATTAAACATCGCCTCAGGCAGGATACCCTCGGCACCATACTCAGCCACATCCTTATCGCCAAGCCTTTTGGAGACCTTCTTTTTATCGGGTCGGAGAATCAATGGGACATGCGCAAAATTCGGAGGTGTCAGACCAAGTGCCCGATAGATATGAATCTGTTTAAAAGTATTGGTTGAGTGATCATTTCCACGGATAACATGATTGATACCCATCTCGTTATCATCAACGACTACCGCCAAATTGTAAGTAGCGGTGCCATCGGAACGGGCAATAATAAAATCTTCGATATCAACATTCTTGCGGGTCATCTCCCCCAGCACCATGTCATCGTAACTGGTTTCGCCATCGGGGATTGTTAAGCGAATGGCAAAAGGAAGACCCAAACCCAACTGTGCTTTCACTTCATCTTCACTTAGAAAATAACAACGGTTATGCTGGGGCGGGTTTTCTTTTTTTGCACGGGCTTCTTCGCGATCTTTTTGGAGTTGT
>JAUVBC010000088.1 GCA_030591405.1 Candidatus Zixiibacteriota bacterium | reverse complement strand
CTGGCCATCCTCCCAGTCTTCTTGATTGAGATATTCCTTTTTTATTGTAAAACACGAAGATAATCCTGTAACGTTTGAAAGCTCTCGGGATATATGGTCGATCTCCCGGCCAAGCTCAATATACCCAGCCAACTTATTATTTATATACCAGGGATGAACTACTCGTAATGTGAAGGTTCCAAATTTTCCCAATTCAATTCCGGATGACATAGAACCACTGTTTACAGCCCCCGCCAATGTATAGCGGGGTATGGTATCTCCAAATCGTGAGGGATTATGTACTCTCAGGAAGCAGACTTCCTCAGTATCTATAAAATAGAAATGGGTTATATTGTATTTATTTTTGATATCCTCAAATATCAACATGCTATATTTTTGAAGCGATTCTTTATTTTGTCTCAGCCATGAATTCTGAAGTTTGGGGTCGGCTTTTATTATATTCAGAAATCCGGACATCAATTGGGCGTCTTCATCAATTTCCATCTGCAACAAACTTTGAATAGTTTGAAGGTCATTTTCGAATTCTTGTTCATAATGATTTAATTGCCATAAATAATTGCCGGTGATTACAACCACCAATATCAAAAAAATGGAACCGGAAACCAATCCGAGAATCGGACCTTTGATTTTTTCCTGATTTTTTATATTCTTTTTCATATTTGCAATTTTATATCCACACTCAATATCGATAGGCGGTGTTTTCTTTTTAAAAATAGGCTCTAAACATTTTTCTTTTCGGAGAAAAATTAATTGTCCCTATCGTATTTGACCCATTTTAATTATTATTTCTATACCTTAGTATATTCGGCATATTTATATAAAAGCTAAGCACTTAGCGGTAATTTTGATCTGGTATCTCTAATTTATATTTAGTCAAAAACAAATTTTTTAGATAAATCTTAATATAGTCTAAAATAATTTTGCCCAATAATTTTAAACTATTTCTTGACACGATCGATAATATTAATATATTGTCAACTAACTATTTAGTTTAACTGTATAGTTAAGATAAAATATATTTATGTAAGCCATGGAAAATAAAAGAGATAGAAAAAACAGCGCCGACCTGATTATTAAGGCTGCCACCGAAGAATTCAGCAAGTTTGGGTTGGCCGGGGCCAGAATTGACAGGATCGCCAAACTGGCCGGGGTAAACAAGGCAATGATTTATTATCATTTTCGGTCAAAAGAGCAATTATATCAAACAATTATTGAGCAACATTTTGATAAACTCAGACATTTTTTCAAGGAAAGAATGATCTGGCTTGATAATCCCGAAGATATTTTCCACAATCTGGCCGAATTTTATAATTCACAATTTATTAGCCCCATCTTTATTCCAATCTTATTGCGTGAGATTGCATCTGGCGGGGAAATAATAAAAAAAATATTTGCACAATTTATGGCCGAAGGTCCGGTGCATAAATTAAGATCGGTTATCGAAAATTCTATTGAGCAGGGTTCGTTTAGAAATATAGATAGTCGGCAGGCGATAGCCTCATTTATCGGGATGAACTTGTATTACCTGATAATGTCCCCGCTGGTAAATAATATTTTGGAGATAAAAGATGAAAAAGATTTTAGAGAAAAAAGACCGGAGGCGATTGTTGATCTGTTTTTCAACGGCATCAAGGCCAAATAGGTTTATTATGTCTTTCAGCCTTATTACAATTATACTGACTTTGCTTATGGCAGGACCGATTAAGGCCGATTCATTTTTGACTCTTGGCGAGGCTATCAAAATGGCACAGGACCATTCATTTACAGTCCAAGCTTCCGGATATATTCTGAAAGCTGCCGAACTTAATCTCAATTCGGCTAATGCTGAACGATATCCGACCCTTTCGCTTAACGCCTCTGGATTCTATATCAACAAGCTTCAATCAATCAACGCCCTCCCGGTTGAAATGGAGATAGGATCACACGAAAATTATCAGGCTGATCTTAATTTATCGTTCCCAATTTATACCGGCGGCAAATTAAGCGGATTAATCGGAGCCGCCAAAGCGGCTTCTGAAGCCGGATCGTATGAATATGAAACGCAAAAAATGGCGATTGCCTTTCAGAGCCGTCGGGCCTGGCTTAACTTAAGTATGAGACAAAGATTAGTCAATTCTGCCAAGGCTTCGCTGAATAGAATCAGAATTATAAAAGAAAACATAATTAATCTGTATCAAAACGGTCTGGCCGACTCGGTTGACATTCTTGAAACCGAACTTGCTTATGAAAACGGCCACGAGCACCTGCTTCAGATGGAAAATGAACTTCACAATGCTTCAACGGCACTGGCGATTTTGACCGGTATCCGCTCCAATGGGGTAATCGAGCTTCCGCCTGATATTCCAACACCGGATAGTTCCATAATCTACTATCAATATTTTTTGGTTGATACCGATTTAATTTCTCGACCGGAACTAAAAAAGATATCAAGCCAGATCAAATCGGCCAGGCAATTGGTAAAAATAAAAAACGCCGCATACTTACCCAGATTAACAGGTTTTGGTCGGTACTCAATCGGCAAACCGAACCGTGATATGTTCGATGCCGAGTGGAACGATTATTTTTCGGCCGGCTTAGCCTTAAATTGGGAGTTTAATTTTGGCGGGAAAACAGGCAACAATGTTGCCTCGGCTAAACAGCAGCTTTTATCGACTCGCACAAATTATCTTGCCGTCGAAGAAAAATTGATGCTTGAGGCTGAAACATCGCTGGAAAATATTCTCTCGGCATACAAATTGTATGAATCATCAAAAAGAAAACAAAACATAACCGGCAACAAGTTTCGGCTGGCCAAAGAAAAACAGCAGGCAGGGGGATTAACGGTGAATCGTCTGCTCGAGATTGAATCAGAATATTCGGCCGCTGAGCAGATCTATTATGTATCGCAATTAAAATATTATATAAACGAATCTTATTTTTTGTATGCTATCGGCTCAGATAAAATTTACGGAGGTTTTTAAAATGAGCAGTTTTCTTTTAAGATACAGTTGGCCGTTAATATTGCTTGTGATCGTTTCGTGCGGCGGCAACAATTCCGCACCGGGAGGTTCGGGATTAATCGAGGCAACCGAAGTGATTATCTCGGCCAAAGCTGCCGGGCTTATCGAGCGGTTATTCATTAATGAGGGTGATATTGTTCTGGCTAATGACACGGTGGCATTGATAGATACAATCACAACTCAACTTCGGCTCAACCAGGCTGAGGCTTTAAAATTGGCGGCAGCAACTCAAGTTGAAATCGCCGGAATAAATATCGAGCAGGCACTACTTAATTTATCATTGGCCAAAAAGGAATTTGAACGCGCTAAAAATCTTATCAAAACCGGGTCGCTCAATCAACAGCAGTACGATAAAGCAGAAACTGCCTTTAATCAGGCTGCCCTGTTAAAAAAACAGGCAGAGGCGACAAAAAGATCAGCCGAGGCGAATCTTCAAAAAATAATTGCTGATATTGCGATACTCACTCAGCAGTTTAATGACTGTTTTCCGCTGGCTCCCGGCAAAGGAATTGTTTCGGACAAATTTGTCGAAGTCGGTGAGCTTGTGAATATTGGTGCACCGCTTATAAAAATCGCCGATCTTGATACGGTCTCGGTGAAAGTTTATCTACCAACTTCAGATTTGACGCAAATAAAATTGGGAGATAAGGCAGAAATTGATCCGGAGGATGGGTCCACCCAACCATTAACCGGTACGATAATATGGATATCTCCAGAGGCTGAGTTTACTCCCAAAAATGTCCAGACAAAAGAGGCTCGGGCCAATCTGGTCTATGCTGTAAAAATTTCTATACCCAACCTGCAACAGATTTTAAAAATTGGTATGCCGGTTTCGGTTAAGATATTATGAATCTGGTTAAGATAAATAATCTTGATAAATCATACGGTCAACTCAAGGCGGTCTCTGATTTTTGCCTGAGTGCCGATCAGGGTGAACTGCTGGCCGTGGCAGGACCTGATGGAGCAGGGAAGACAACTATTTTTCGCACTGTTTGTGGACTGCTGGAATATAATAATGGTACAATAAATTTGGCCGGGTTTGATATCGACAAAGAGTTTGATAAAATAAAACCACTACTTGGATATATGCCGCAGAATTTTTCGCTTTACCCCGATCTGTCGGTTGAGGAAAATCTTTATTTTTATGCCGGACTATTTGGGATGAAGAAAAATGAATATGAACAGAAGAAAGAACGATTGTATCAATTTTCGGGGTTGGGTCCGTTCGCCAAACGTCGCGCCGGAAAACTTTCCGGCGGCATGAAACAGAAACTGGCTCTGAGTTGCAATCTTATCCATGATCCAAAAATATTAATTTTAGATGAACCGACAACCGGAGTCGATCCGGTTTCACGTCGCCAGTTTTGGGATATCCTCAAAAAACTAAAACAGGATGGTTCGACAATTATTGTTTCTACTCCGTACATGGATGAAGTGGCACTGGCCGACCGAGCAATTTTTGTTCACAATGGACAGAAACTTATCGAGGGTAAACCGGATGAGCTGCTTAGCCATTTTAATAGCGCAATTTATAAAATCAAAGCTGTTCCCTCATCTGAAGTTATGACGCGGCTTAATCAAATCGAAGGGGTAATATCCCGCCGCTTTGGTTCATCGATACATCTGTACACCGACCCGCAACAAAAAATAGAAGTGCACTATAACAGATTATCCCAACTTGGCATAAGTTCAGAATCAATAGCACCGATTAAGCCGGAACTTGAAGATCTGTTTATTCAACTGATGGAGAAGTCCGATGCCTGATGCGGTGACCATAGAAAAATTAACCAAAAAGTTTGGCGATTTTACTGCCGTTGATCAAATCAGCCTGACTGTTGGTGAAGGCGAAGTGTTCGGTTTTCTCGGCGCCAACGGGGCAGGCAAGACCACCGCCATACGGATGCTGTGTGGCCTGCTTCTCCCGACTTCCGGAAATGGAACGGTCGGCGGGTTTGATATCTATCGCGACAATGAAAAGATAAAAAAATCAATCGGATATATGTCGCAAAAGTTTTCTTTGTATGGTGATCTTACCGCTTATGAAAATCTCTGGTTTTATGGTTCGGTTTATCAACTGAAGAAAAAAGTAATAAAAGACAGAATTAATCAGTTGTCTGAAGAGCTGGGACTAAAAGAATTTTTGCACAGACAGGCCGAAAAACTTCCGCTTGGCTGGCGGCAACGACTGGCCCTGGCCGCTTCGGTTCTGCACCGTCCGAAAATTCTGTTTCTTGATGAACCGACCGGCGGGGTTGATCCGATTTTTCGGCGGCGTTTCTGGGAAATGCTCTACGAGCTGGCCGATAAAGGGACAACGCTATTTGTGACGACGCACTATATGGATGAAGCCGAGTATTGTCATCGGATATCTATTATGCATCATGGCCGGATTATCGAACTGGGTAATCCATCCGATCTGATTCAAAAGTATCAACAGCCGAATTTGGAAGAATTGTTCGTCCAACTGATTTCAAACAGGAGCAGGGAAGCGGCTGATGTATAAAATAAAATTTATCGCTCTAAAAGAGCTTCGACATATTATGCGCGATCCCCGCTCACTGGTAATTGCCATTTTGATGCCAATTTTGATGACATTGCTGTATGGTTATGCTATAAATCTTGACATTAAAAATATAAAACTGGCGGTAATAGATTTTGATAAAACGTCGGCCTCAAGCGACCTGATTGGGCGTTTTTATAATTCTGAATATTTTTCCAAGGCGACTGATCAGGTATATATCGACGACCCTGAAATGATTCTAAAAAAGGGACAGGCCAATGCCGTTCTTATTATTGGGCCGGGTCTGGGTGAGGCGATACAAAAGCTGAAAAATATCCAGAATCCTGCTAATCTGATGATTGATAAGTACGAACTGGGATTGACTGTTGACGGTGCCGATGCCAATATGGCCGCGGCCGCCGGAAGCTATTCCAGCATTATTGTCACGCAGGTGATAAAAGATAATCTGCCACCCGGATTTGAACTGCCTGGTATAAGAATTTCAAGACAGGTGTTTTATAATCCTGATTTGAAGTCATCCCACTTTTTTGTCCCCGGTTTGATTGCCGTCATTCTTATGATGATCTCGGCCTTGTTAACCTCGGTAACTATCGCCCGCGAAAAAGAGACTGGAACAATGGAACAGCTTTTGACGACACCGATTACACCTCGACAGATTATTATCGCCAAAATGCTTCCGTATATTGGGCTGGCAATACTTGATGGTATTATTGTTCTGGGGTTTGGTGTTTTTCATTTTGGTGTCCCATTTATAGGATCAACTCTGCTGTTGTTTGTCTTTGGGGTTATCTACGTTATCACGGCACTGGCTATCGGAATACTTATTTCTACAATGGTTAAAACACAGCTGCTGGCAATGATGGGAGCGATGATAGTAACAGTTTTACCGGCGGTGATGCTTTCAGGATTTATTTTTGAAATAAAAAATATGCCGATGATCTTGCAGATTATTACTCATATTGTTCCAGCAAGATATTTTATACTTATCATACGGGGAATTATGCTTAAAGGTTCCAGTATTGAACTGCTCTGGGTAGAAGGCTTATTTTTGATATTATTAACGATTGTATTATTGGCGGTTGCCACCAGAAGATTTAAACTGGGGGTTGACTGATTATGTTGCAAACTATCCTGGCCTTAATGAAAAAGGAATTCTATCAGGTTATCCGCGACCGTAATATGCTCGGTCTAATATTTCTGATGCCGATGATACAACTTCTGGTGCTTGGTTATGCCATCAATACCGATGTTAAAAAGATTCAGACCGCCGTTTACGATTTTGACCGAAGCAGTCTTTCGCGGGAATATATAAAAGCCAAAACAGCCGGGGATTATTTTATTATATCATCTGATAATCCGCCGGTTCTTGATGCCGAACGCGGCTTTAAAGAGAACAGGTACAGTGCCGCCTTGATTATTCCTAATGATTTTTCCGAAAAATTTATAGAGAAAAAACCGGTTGATGTTGGTCTGTTGCTTGACGGCAGTAATGCCAATTCGGCCTCAATCACTTCTGGATATGCCGAGATGATTGCAATGCAGTTTAACCGCCGTCAGCTCGATATCCCTGAGCCGATTGTTATGCGACAACAAATGCTTTTTAATCCCGAATCGGAATCAGTCTATTTTATGGTACCAGGAATTGTGGCGGTTCTGATAACAATGATTACGGCGATTCTGACCTCAATGGCAATCGTTCGCGAGCGGGAAATCGGAACATTGGAACAATTGATGGTGACTCCTATCACCGTTCCGGCGCTGATTGCCGGAAAAACTATTCCGTTTGCAATATTAGGTTTTCTTGAAATGTCGATTGCACTATTGTTTGGTGTCTTATGGTTCGGAATTCCTTTTGCCGGGTCGTGGACACTATTGTATGGTCTGACGTTTATTTATCTGTTTACAACACTGGGGGTGGGGCTGTTTATATCGACTATTTCCAAAACTCAGCAACAAGCGATGTTTTATGCATGGTTCTTTTCCATCTTTGCAATATTGACATCCGGTTTCTTTTCACCAATTGCCAATATGCCTGAGATGGTGCAACATTTAACCTATCTTAATCCGCTTCGATATTATATGATTATCGTGCGCGGAATTATGATGAAAGGTGCTTCGGTTGATGCCCTATACCCGGAAATTATCGCGATGGTTATTTTTGGCATTATAATTTTCACTTCATCATGGTTAAGATATTCAAAAAGGGTGAGTTAATTTGTAAGCATTAAATCTATCTTCACTTTTTCTATGCCATTGACAATTATTGCTATCTGGTGTTTTCCTACATAATGTTTGCGGGTTGACAAATTGGCAAATGAATGCTTTTTGGATAGATTGTAATCACCCGGTTCATACATTTTTTCTGATATCTTAAATACCTTTTTTGAAAACTTATTATTCGCTTTGGCAAAAGTAATAATATATTCAAGACGAATTTTGGTTTTTTTCTTTGCGGAAATATTAAGAGTATAACTGAATTCTAATTTTTCGCCGATTTTGATTTTATTCTTACTTAATGTAATATTTTTGATACTGATATTTTTGGGATCACCAAAACCGAATAGTATCATCGCTTTGCTATTGCCAGCTCTTAACAATGTCCGGCAGGCATGTTTTACTATCCAGTTTGTGTTTTCTGATTTACCATACCATTTTTTTGCTATTTTAAGCGTCAGATTCGGATGATCCTTAGAGATATCATTAAGATTATTTGCAACCGAACGCCTG
>JAUVBC010000181.1 GCA_030591405.1 Candidatus Zixiibacteriota bacterium | reverse complement strand
TATTTGCCCAAAATGTTACCTCCACCACAGTAACATTGAACTGGACGGCAACCGGTGATAACGACGTCAATGGAACCGCCTCCGAATACGATATTCGGTATTCGCTGTTTCTCATTACCGAAGGAAATTGGGCCTCGGCATCTCAGGCGACCGGTGAGCCATCGCCACAGACGGCTGGATCATCCGAAACATTTACCGTTGAAAATCTTGAGCCGAACAGCACCTATTACTTTGCCATCAAGACCGCTGATGAAGTTCCCAACTGGTCGGACATCTCAAATGTTATTTCACGAACGACACTTGAGGAGACCACCGCACCATCGGCGATTGCTAATCTTACATTGAACAATGCCACCTTAAACAGCATCGTCTTGCATTGGACCGCGCCGGGAGATGATGGAGCAGTCGGGCAGGCGACAGAATATGATATCAGATATTCAACTTCACCGATTGACGCCGGTAACTGGGATGCGGCAACATTAGTGACCGATGAAACTTTGCCGAAGTTGGCCGGATTTGCCGAGTCGTTTATTGTTGATGGATTGGCATCGGGAACAACTTATTACTTTGCCATCAAAACCGCCGATGATGTTCCCAACTGGTCAGGTATATCAAATGTTGCATCTCTTGCCACACTAACCGAGTCAACTGCACCGTCGGCTATTGCCGGTTTGACAGCTGATAATATCACCGGCAGTAGTGTCAGACTAAACTGGATCGCTCCGGGTGATGACGGCAACAGCGGTACCGCAACAACGTATGATATCCGTTACTCGACCTCGCCGATAAGCAACGAAACTGATTGGAACAATGCCACTTTAGTAACCGATGAACCGACTCCGCTTATTGCCGGGACATCGCAGAGTTTTACAGTGATCGGTCTTGATATCGAGACAACTTATTACTTTGCGATCAAAACTGCCGATGAGGTCCCCAACTGGTCAGTGATCTCCAATGTGGTTAATACTGCCACCGTTGATGATATGCCGCCGGCGCCGGTTAATGATCTGGCAGCTGTAATTGAATTAATATTTTTGAGTAATCTGGTCTAACATAAAGTTAAAAAAATAACCCTTTTCTTTCTGATCTCTCTCCGTAGCAGCCCGTCGTATCCCCGCGGCGGGCTGTTTTTATGCACTTACCTAAAAGTCTGTTGTTGTTTTCGGTTTGGTTTCGGTTTTGAAAACCAACCGGCCACATGGAATTAATACACAGTCCACCGAGGCGGATGAGGCACCCCAAAATAACCATGACAATTTTACCACTAAATTTTGTACCATGACCTAAATATCGCGCAAAAAATTCTCTATAATCTTTAATCTCGCATAGCCTTATAGCAAAATGGGTTCGCTTTTCCGTTTTTTGTTTTTTCACCTAATACCTTTATCCTGTAATCACTAATGTACAGAAATGTAGTAGTATGAATTAAGGGTGATGTTGTAGTGAAATTGTATTGCCGAAGTATAAATATCAGGAGTATTCTAATATACTCACCCTTCAGGTGGGCTACAAAAAATAAATGGTGGGCCACCCGGGGTCCTCTGAATTATCTTTGTAAGAAAAAAGTTTTTTATAGAGAATTCGGACGTTGGTTATTATCAATTAATATTCTAAAATCCCAAATAAGCTTTTTAAAAGAACTTGTATCAATCTTTTCTACCTTAAAACCATGGCTGATAGCATTCCGCATATTCATAGCTTCTTTCAAGTGATTATATAAAGATTTGTTAAGCAAACTTATAGAATATAGCTTTTTCAACATATATAGCGTAGATTTCCCATCAAAAGATAAATCATACCTTTTGCCTAAAATCCTAAAAAACGCTTCTGCCATGCCCCAAAATACTAGTATTGAAGATTCTAGATCGTTATCATTTATAAATTCCATTGATTTATTATACCGCTCATAAATCTCTGAATATTTATATAATTGACTATTTGATGGATAATCAAGTTTACTCCTTGGATTTGTAATGACAAGATCGAATCTCCAGCCAGGATATTCACTTATAATATTAGCCAGCTGTTCAATTTTCTTATCGTTAATCAAGGCCTTTGATGATTTTACTTCGATTACAACATTTTCTCCATGACCACAAACAATTAAATCCGGTATATAATTTTTGAGGAATTGGGGAAACTTATCGCCTCTTGGCTCGAAATAAACTTCATAGCCTTTTTTCATATATTCTTTCGCCAGAGAATTTATTTTCCGTCTGATTCTATCTGCCGGATTATTCATGATATAATTTCCTCAGGATTAGGAGGTGTCGATATCTTAATATAGACAAATTCTTTACCGGAACAAAATCCCTGGGCTAGCGCACTTGACAACCCCTTTAATTTATAACTACCGCCTAATTTTCTTTTGGAAGTATTAGAATCTGTAATTTGATTATCATCAACATATATGCAGCCGTTCAAGGAATCTAAAATGGGTTTTTCCATGTTATCAACATCCAAGCTTTCATTTTCATAATAATACACAATTGTGGCCTGTAGCGGAATATCAAGCGGAGAATTAGTGGATGGCCACACCTTTTGGGCTTCAGATAGTACATTACTTTTCCATCTTGATTTATTCGGGCCACTACCTTGCTGAGATATGGGCGTCCCTATTACAACAAACTCTAATGGTAATGAAGAAATTGACATAAAATTAACAAAAAACTTATATCGTTTTGCCTTACACTTTAAATTGATTTATAACACATCAACATGCAAGATATGTAAATGGATTTATATTCGCAATGGTTTTATCATACAAAAATATTTTACTTTGTCTGATCTCTTTTTTTTTGTATCTATATCAAATGAGAAAAAAAGAGCTAGAAATCACCGATCCAAAGATTATTGATGAGATAATCGCCGGTGCGACATATTGTCATATGGGACTATCTTATGATAATAAGCCTTATGTTGTCCCGCTTAATTTTGGACGAGATGGAAACTCCATCTATTTTCACTCGGCGCACGAGGGACAAAAATTAGAAATTATAAAAAAGAACAACAATGTCTGTATCATGTTTGAGGCAAATCAGGAGATAGTCAACAAGGGCAAAGAGGCGTGCAAGTGGGGGACAAAGTACCGCTCGGTTATCGGTTTCGGCAAGGCATATCTTGTGACCGATGATACTGAAAAACGAGAAGGGCTGAAAATCCTGATGACCCAGTACTATGATGGTGAGATCGAGCTGAATGATAAATCAACCGATAACTGTCTGGTTATCCGGGTCGATATCGACCACTTCACCGGGAAGTCGTCGGGGTATTGAAAATTTGTGATAATTTGTGTATATCACAAAGTCAATTAACCCACAGCAAGCTGTGGGGCACCACTTTTTGATTTCAAATCACAGGGATTTGGCCAACAATATTCTCCCCAAATTTTCCATTTGCATTATTTCAACCATATCGATATATTGAAAAACTTTATGGAGGCTCATGAATATGAAATACAAGCCGGTTAAAGCGGCCCACGGAACAAAATTGACCTGTAAAGGCTGGCATCAGGAAGCTGCCTTCAGGATGATAAATAATAATCTCGATGAGGAAGTTGCCGAAAATGCCAAAGAACTAATAGTCTATGGCGGTTCAGGCAAAGCTGCCCGCAACTGGGATTGTTATGCGGCTATCTGCAAATCATTAAAATCACTCGAAAATGACGAGACCTTACTGGTCCAATCCGGCAAGCCGGTTGGAATTTTCCAGACTCATGAATATGCCCCCCGGGTGTTAATCGCTAACAGTAATCTGGTCCCGAAATGGGCGACCTGGGAAAAATTCCGTCAATTAGACAAGCTGGGTCTGATTATGTTCGGTCAGATGACTGCCGGAAGCTGGATCTACATCGGTTCGCAGGGAATCCTGCAAGGGACTTATGAGACTTTTGCGGAGATGGGCAGACAGCATTTTGGAGGCGACCTTTCCGGTCGCTGGATATTAACCGGCGGTATGGGCGGTATGGGTGGAGCCCAACCGTTGTCAGCCACAATGGCAGGGGCATCGATGATCTGTATTGAAGTCGATGAAACCCGTATCAATCGGCGGGTTAAAACCGGCTACTGTGATATAAAAGTTAAAACTCTTGATAAAGCGATAAAATTAGTTAAGGAACATACTGCTAAGAAAGAACCGATCTCGATCGGGCTGGTCGGCAACTGTGCCGAACTATTTCCGGAGATTTTCCGGCGCGGTATTATCCCGGATATTGTTACCGATCAGACCTCGGCTCATGATGAACTGAATGGTTATATCCCGGTCGGTTTGAATGTTGCCGAAGCAATCAGATTACGGAAAAAGAATCCGCGTGATTATATAACCCGGTCATATGAATCGATGGTCAAACATTGCGAAGCGATGGTTCGTTTCCAGCGCGCCGGTTCGAAAGTTGTCGATTATGGCAACAATCTTCGCGGGCAGGCTGAAAAAGGTGGTTATAAGGATGCTTTTGCCTATCCCGGTTTTGTTCCTGAATATGTGCGCCCGCTCTTTTGCGAAGGGAAAGGTCCGTTCCGCTGGGTGGCGCTTTCGGGTGACCCGAATGATATTCATATTACCGATGATCTGATTTTAAAAGAATTCAAACATAATGAATCGCTTTGCCAATGGATAAAAATGGCTCACGATCGGGTCCAGTTCCAGGGGCTTCCGGCGAGGATCTGCTGGCTTGGTTATGGTGAACGAGCCCGATTTGCCGATCTGGTCAACGATCTGGTCAAAAAAGGCAAAATCAAGGCCCCGATTGTTATTGGTCGCGATCATCTTGACTGCGGATCGGTAGCGTCGCCATATCGCGAAACCGAAGCGATGAAAGACGGCTCCGATGCTATCGCCGACTGGCCGCTGCTTAATGGTATGCTTAATGCTATTTCCGGTGCCAGTTGGGTCTCGATTCATCATGGCGGTGGGGTGGGAATAGGTAATGCCATTCATGCCGGACAGGTCTCTGTTTGTGATGGTACCGATGAGATGAAAAAACGTCTTGATCGGGTGATGACCAACGATCCCGGAATCGGTGTAGTGCGGCATGCTGATGCCGGTTACAAGGCGGCGGAGACATTTGCCAAGAAGAACAAAATTAAAATTCCGATGATAAAATAATTTTCGAGCTGTACTTATGCCTCTTCAAAAAAAAGCAACTCTGCTAATAACTAATATCGGGCAACTGATTACTATGGAAGGTCCGGTGCCGCGAATCGGCGATTCGATGAACGATCTCGGCCTGATTAAAAATGGTGCTGTGGCGGTCGCCGGTGAAGAGATCCTCGCTGTTGGCGAATCGCAAGCGGTCGAGGGTAAAGTCGATCTGGCCGAAGGATGTATCGCGATTGATGCTGATGGTGGGGTTGTGACTCCCGGTTTTATCGATCCGCATACGCAT
>JAUVBC010000220.1 GCA_030591405.1 Candidatus Zixiibacteriota bacterium | reverse complement strand
ATACCATCGCTGCATTTTTTTCATTAACCGCTTCAATTACTTTTTCATCACCTTTGGAGCCGCCCGGCTGAATTATCGCCGTAACTCCGGCATCCAAAGCAACCTCGGCTCCGTCCGGCATCGGAAAAAAGGCGTCAGAGGCCAATACTGCCCCTTTTGCCCTATCGCCCGCTCTTTTGACCGCTAATTCGCTGGAATCTACCCGCGAGGTCTGCCCCATGCCGATACCAACGGTCGCCATATCTTTTACGATGACGATGGCATTTGATTTGGTATGTTTTACAATTTTCCATGCAAACAGAAGCGATTTTATCTCATCGGGAGTAGGCTTTTTCTCAGTAATAACTTTCAAATCCGATTCATTGGTAACAAGATCATCGGCAGTCTGCAATAAAACTCCGCCGCGAACATACTTGGAAACCGTCTCCCCCTTTGGCCTGCCTTTGGTTATCTCCGGCAAGACCAATAAACGACGATTTTTCTTTTTCTTGAGCAATGCCAAAGCATCATCGTCAAATCCGGGAGCCAGAATACACTCGACAAAAAATGTCTCATGCAGAATTTCCGCCGCAGCCATATCGACCTGTTTGTTTACTCCAATAATAGAGCCAAAAGCTGATAGCGGATCGCAAGCAAGAGCATCGCGATAAGCGTCAGCAATTGTGGCACCAACGGCTGCACCACACGGATTGGCATGTTTGAGAACACAGGCAAACGGTTCATCGAAATCGAGAAGCATATCAAGACAGGCATCAAGATCACCAATATTATTATATGAAAGTTCTTTTCCGGCTAACTGCTCGGCACGACCCAGGGTCGCCCCTTTGAAATTGCCGTCAATATAAAACGAAGCCTGCTGATGCGGATTCTCACCATACCGCATCGACGATTTTAATGTAAAGGCATAATCGATTTTGTCGGGCATTTCAGTTTTGTTATCAATCGGCTTGCCAGTGTTAAAATAGGCCGAGATAGCACGATCATAACGATGGGTCATATTAAATGCTTTGGTCGCAAGTTTTCTTCTGAATTCAATATCCAGCGAACCGTCATTTTCTTTCATTGCCGCAATCACAACACCATAGTCATCAGGTTCGGTGACAACCGCAACACCGCTGTAATTTTTGGCTGCCGCACGAAGCATGGTCGGTCCGCCAACATCAATATTTTCAATTATTTCCGCATCAGTGGAATCAGGATTGGCGACAGTTTTTTCAAATGGATATAGATTAACGACAACCAGATCAATCCGTTTATATTCCTGCTGTGCCAACTCATCTTCATCTTCCTGATTGTCCCTACGGTACAAAATACCGGCGTGGACTTTTGGATGCAGCGTTTTCACCCGTCCGCCTAAAATTTCAGGAGCGCCGGTAAAAGTTGATACCGAAATTGCCTGGATACCCTCTTTTTTTAAGGCAGCCATTGTTCCGCCAGTAGATATAATTTCGATGCCGAACTCTGCCAACGCCGATGCAAATTCAACCAGTCCGGTCTTATCGGAAACTGATATCAGTGCTCGTTTTACTTTTATTTTCTTATCACTTTCTTTCATGCCTTACTTCCCTGTTAACATTTTCATAGCCTCATGATATTTGGCGACAGATTTTTCTAAAATCTCCGCCGGAAGTTCCGGACCTGGAGGATTTTTGTCCCAATCAAGGCCGGAAAGATAATCCCGAATAAACTGTTTATCAAACGATGGTTGTCCTTGACCCGGTTGATACAAATTCTGCGGCCAAAAACGAGATGAATCTGGTGAAAGGACCTCATCGATCAAAATAAAGCGACCATCCCGATACCCAAATTCGAATTTTGTATCGGCGATTATAATTCCTTTGCTCAATGCATATTCGGCAGCTTTTGAATATATCTCGATTGATTTGTTGCGGCACAGTTCAGCCGTTTCATTATCAACAATTTCGCACATTTGAGTAAACGAGATATTTTCATCGTGGCCGTCATCGGCCTTGGTTGAAGGAGTAAAAATCGGATTGGGTAGTTTGCTTGATTCAGTCAAATCTGACGGGAATGAGAATCCATGCACTTCGTTAAGTCCATTGGCACGGGCATTCAATAGTTCTTTCCACATTGAACCTGAGATATACCCACGCACAATACATTCAACATCAATGCGCTTGGCCTTCTTCACCAACATCGTCCGACCTTCAAGCTGATCGCGATATTTATGAAGATCCTCTGGAAAATCATCAACTTCAGAGGCGATAAGATGTGACTCGATCACATCTTTTAAGAAATCAAACCAGAAAAGCGACATTGCTGTTAAAATCTTGCCCTTGCCCGGAATTCCATTGGGAAGAATAACATCAAAAGCAGAAATTCTATCCGATGAAACAATCAACAGTTCATCATTAAGATCGTATACGTCGCGTACTTTGCCTCTTGAAAACAGCGGGTACTCTTCTATATCTGTAAACAGAACTGCTTTTTCAATATTTTCCATTTCTATTCCTTATATTTTCTTTGTTTCACAAATCAGCTTATTTAATGCCTCAGGGTAAAGCTTATGCTCTAATTTGAGCACTTTAGCCGCAAGGCTTTTGGTAGTATCCTGGGGTGAGATCGACACTTTTTTCTGCATTATAATTTTACCATGATCATAGATTTCATCAACCAGATGCACCGTCACTCCCGACTCTTTATCTCCGGCTTTTATGATCTTTTCATGGACACGACTGCCATACATCCCTTTTCCGCCATATTTGGGCAATAATGCCGGATGAATATTGATAATATGATTTTTGTAATTGGCGATAACAGGCGGTGGCAGAAGTTTTAAATATCCAGCCAGTGCAATAAACTCAACTTCATATTCTTTAAGCATCTCCAATAGATCTCGGTGCGCATCCTCTTTTGATGGGTAACTCTTCACCTTATAAACAAAGGTATCAATACCGGCATTAAATGCCCTCTCCAAGCCGTAGGCGTTATCATGGCCGGAGATTACCAGAACTATTTCTCCGGATAAACGGCCGTCTTCTGAGGCATCAATCAATGATTGAAGATTACTTCCACCGCCCGAAATAAACACGGCAATTTTTGCCCTACTATCCATTCAATCTCCCGCAAAACAACCTATTTCTATAATAATTATAAAAATGGAAAATATTTATCAATTTCGTAATCTGTAACTTTCTCACGGTATCTGGCCCACTCAACTTTTTTATTAGCAATGAGCTGTTCAAATATATGATCCCCCAGAGCATCCCGAACCAATTTTGATTCTTCCATCTCACGTATGGCATTTTCAAGCGAATCCGGTAAAGATTCAATATGATTGTCAGACATTTTCCGGGATGACATTTCAAAGATATTTTCTTCAATCGAATCGGGCAATTCATATTTGCCTTCAATACCGGCCAGTCCGGCCGCCAACATCACCGTAAAGGCCAAATATGGATTACATGCCGGATCGGGAGAACGAAGCTCAACTCTGGTGGAACGCTCGTATCCCTTTTTTAACATCGGAACTCTTATCAGACTGGAACGATTTCTTTGTCCCCATGACAAATAAACCGGGGCCTCATAACCGGGAACCAGACGTTTATATGAATTTACCCATTGGTTTAGTACTAATGTAATTTCTCTAACATGCTTCAATATCCCGGCGATAAAATATCCAGCCATTTTTGATAGCTGATACGGTGTATCTTTATCATGGAAAAGATTTTTCTCACCTTCGAAAATTGACATATGGACATGCATTCCGGAGCCGTTTTCGCCAAACATCGGTTTTGGCATAAATGAGGCAAATAGTTCGTTATCCATCGCAATTTCGCGAACGATAAATTTGTAGATCTGCGAAAAATCGGCCATTACCAGCGCCTTCTGATATTTCAGGTCTATCTCCTGCTGGCTTGGTGCAACCTCATGATGCGACGCTTCCACTCGAATACCGATCTGCTCAAGAGCAGCGATGGTCATCTTTCTAACCTGGGTTCCGATATCAACCGAGGCATAATCAAAATAGCCGCCGCGATCAATAATTTCCGGTTTTTCAGCGTTGGCAAAATAGAAATATTCGATCTCCGGTCCCATATAGGGAGTCCAGTTCTTCTTTGCCATTTTATCCAAAATATTTTTCAGAGCCCAGCGCGGATCACCCTTATACGGTGAACCATCCGGATTTTCAATATCGCAAAACATCATCGCTGTTTTTTCGCCGCCGATTTCCCAGGGGATAATTCTGAAAGTCCGCAAGTCCGGAATTGCAATCAGGTCCGATTCTTCGATTCTGACGAAACCTTCAATTGATGACCCATCAAACCCCTGCCCTCTTTCCAGCACAGCTTCAATCTCAGAGCTGGAGATAGCAATCCCTTTGAGCCGGCCCAGAATATCAGTAAAATTAAGTCGGATATGACGAACTTCGGCCTCGTCAATAATTCTTAAAACATCTTCCCTGGTCTTTGTCATATCTTTCCTCCACGTAAATGTAAAACGCTAATTTATTCGATTTGATACGTTATGCAATAGAAATATAGGATAAATATTTATTATT
>JAUVBC010000091.1 GCA_030591405.1 Candidatus Zixiibacteriota bacterium | reverse complement strand
TATAATGTGAATATGTTTTTCATAAAAATAAAGGATTCATAAATGATAGATCGCAAGACAGCGTTGCCGCTGATGGAATCAAAAATAAAAAATATTAATCTGCGAAAACATATTTTTGCAGTTGAAGCAGCAATGATAAAGCTGGCCGATTATTTTGGTGAAGACAAAAATATCTGGGGACTGACCGGGCTGCTTCATGATCTTGATTATGACAAAACGGCCAAACATCCAGAGAAACATTCATTTATTACAGAACAATGGTTAACCGAGTATAATCTACCACAGGAGATGATCTATGCTATTCGCTGTCATCCGGGACATGCCGAGTGCAAATCAAAAATGGATTGGGCGCTTTTTGCATCTGACCCGGCAACCGGGTTTCTTGTCGCTTGTGCCCTGATGCACCCATCGAAAAAACTTATTAATATTGATGCCGAATTTATTCTGCGCCGCTTTAAAGAAAAACGGTTCGCCGCCGGAGCCTCGCGTGAGGCGATATCAGCCTGCTCAAATTTTGGGCTTGAGCTTGATGAGTTTTTACTTCTGGTTCGCGAAAGTATGCTTTCAATAGTGGATGTTCTTGAGCTTTGAGTAAACCGAAAACCATATTTCGTTCTGATGTTATCGGCTGGTCGCTGTATGACTTTGCCAATACTATCTTTTCAATGAATATCCTGTCGCTGTATTTTAAAAGATGGGTGGTTGAGGATCTACAATATGACGGGCTTTATTATGATTTGTCATATTCGGTGTCGATGCTTCTCGCCGGCTTGATAATGCCTGCGCTTGGTGCAATCTCGGATCAATCGAAGAAAAAAAAGATTTTTCTATTTTTGTTTACATTCGCCTGCTGTTTGTCTTTAGGACTGATTCCAATTATCCCAATTAGTTTGATTATGGCAATTGTGATAGTTTTTGGGATATCCAATTTCTTTTATGAAGGCGGATTGGTTTTTTATAATTCGCTTCTTTACACAGTTTCGGATGGAAAAGAGGCGAGAATAGTTTCGGGGTTCGGAGTTGCTCTTGGTTATTTTGGTTCGATAGTCGGGATGATTCTGGTATTACCGTTTGTGACCGGTGGGATTTATGGAATAAATATTTCCTGGCTTGAAGGATGGGGGAAAGCAGGGGCATTTTTGCCATCGGCGATTTTATTTTTCCTGTTTTCACTTCCATTGTTTCTGACCGTAAAAGAAACTAAAATAGTCTCCAAGAAAAAAACGGGTGGTATCAAGAAAGCTTACAGAGATGTCTGGGAAGGTATCAAAGACACGAAAAAATATCCGGGCGTTTTGCGATTTCTGATTGCCGATTATTTTTTTGAAGATTCGGTTGCGACGGTGATATTAAATATTGGTATATTTTCATCGCTGGTGATTGGTCTCTCCGATTCCGATATCAATACATTTCTGATTATATCGACGCTTTCGGCAATGATCGGTTCATATCTGATTGGTAAATTCTCGGCAAAAATGAATCTCAAAAGATTTATGTCGTATGTGATCTGGGGATGGATATTTTCATTAACAATCTTTGCTTTCGCTGAAAATCGGATCATTATTTATCTGCTTGGTTCATTGATAGGGATCCTGTTGGGTGGTCTTTGGACATTGTCCCGCCCGCTACTGGCCGAGATGGTGCCGCGCCATGAGCTGGGGCGGTTTTTTGGGCTTTACTCATTATCGGGAAGATCGGCAGCGGTTGTAGGTCCGGTTATCTGGGATGTTCTGGTTTTTGTTTTTAATCCGGCCCGCCCAGCTGGAGAGTTTTTGTCAACATTTTTAAATCTATCAGTCGAATCTTCTGTTAAACTGCCGTATCGTATCGGAGTTTTGTCATTGGTCTTGATTATGGCGGTTGGTCTGTTTATCTTTCGTAAGGTTCCATCAGGCGAATTCGGAAAGGATAAGACTGTTGATTAAATCGGGGAAATATTTTGAATATCAGGGATGTATTCATATTCATACCTCTGAATCTGATGGCACCAAATCAATCGATGAAGTGACTGAGATAGCCTCACAGGTCGGTCTTGATTTTATTCTTATTTCTGATCATATGACCCTTGACTCGCGCAAGGCAGGCAAACAGCGTTATTATAAAGATACTTTGGTTTTGATCGGTTATGAGCATAATGATGTCGAAGATATTAATCATTATCTGCTGTTTGGGACCGAAGATGTTCTCGGCGCTAAGCTAACTCCGCAGGAATATGTCGCCGAAGGTGCCCGGCAGGGAGCATTGGGGATAATAGCTCACCCCGATGAGATTCGGCCCAGGCAGGGAAGGTATCCGTCGTATCCGTGGCTGGCGTGGGATGCAGTCGGCTTTGATGCGGTCGAAATCTGGAACCAGATGTCAGAGTGGATGGAAAATCTCAGTTGGATCAACTGGGGCAGGATGCTTTTTTCGCCGCGGAAATCGCTTGAATCGCCAACGGCAAGAATACTGAGCAAATGGGATTCTCTTAATAGTGAAAAAAATGGAAAGAAAATTGCCGGGTTGGGGGCAATTGATGTCCATGCTTATCCATACCGGTTCGGCCCATTTAGAATTACAATCTTTCCTTATAAGGTTCAGTTCAAATCGCTGCGAACGCATCTGCTATTGCCGGAAGAGATGTCCAAAGATGTTGCCATTGCGCAAAAACAGATTTTTGACGCAGTAAGAGATTGCAGAGTTTTTGTCTCCAATTGCCGTTGGGGTGATGCTTCCCGGTTTGAATTCGGAGCTCATCGCGGTGCCGAGGAGGTTATCTGCGGAGGGAGCCTCGATTCATTTGAGAATACAATTATGTACACCAGAACCCCTGATGTGGCTCAAATAAAACTTATCGGCAATGGTCAAAAACTGGCTGAGACTTTTGGCAATTTTTTGGAATATAAACCGAATTCTAATGGTTTATATCGTATCGAGGTCTATAAAAATGGTAAAGGCTGGATATTTTCAAACCATATCAGAATCGGTCTCTGAATCTTTAATTGAATTGCAAAAGAATTTTCAAAAAAATCTAACTCTTTGTTAATTTCTTCACAAATAGCTGTTGACTTGAATGCTTATTGTTTCTATTTTGGCAATTAAAATTTGCCAATAGGTGAGAACGTAGAGATGCTTGAAACATTTTTCCCTATCCTTTTCCTGGTTGTCTTAGCTGCTGTGATTGCGGTAGTTATGTCAAGTCTGTCGGTTCTTATCGGGCGCAGATCATCGGGGAAAGATCGTGGCGAGCCTTACGAAAGTGGTGTTGCACCTAAAGGCGGTACCAAAGAACGTATCCCGGTAAAATTTTATATGGTCGCCATTCTGTTTATTATATTTGATATAGAAGTTATCTTTCTATATCCCTGGGCCGTGATCTCTGACAAGTTAGGAATGTTTGGATTTATCGAGATGCTGGTATTTGTGATTATATTGCTTGTTGGTTACTTTTACATTTTGGGTAAAGGTGCATTGAAATGGGATTAGAAGAAAAGATTCCTGAGGGGATCGCCATTACATCACTTGATAAAATGGTCAACTGGGCGCGAAAACGTTCGATGTGGCCGCTTGGTTTCGGGTTGGCCTGTTGTGCTATCGAAATGATATCGACTTTTGCCTCCCGCTACGATCTGGCTCGATATGGTATGGAAATCCTAAGACCATCACCCCGGCAAGCTGATTTGATTATTGTTTCCGGTCGTTTATCAGTTAAGATGGCACCGGTGTTGAAACGATTATACGATCAGATGCCAAACCCCAAATGGGTTATTTCAATGGGAGCATGTGCTTCATCCGGCGGAGTTTTTAATAATTATGCTATCGTTCAGGGAGTTGATAAAATTATCCCGGTTGATATTTATGTGCCGGGCTGTCCGCCGCGACCGGAACAGTTGATTGATGGAATAATGAAGCTATACGAAAAAGTCGAGAAAGAATCATTGCTCGATAAAAAGAAGAAGTAAGATATTGTAGGGTATTAGTTAGTATTAATTATATAAAGTTATAGTTTAGCTAAGTCAAGCAGGGAAGATGGAAGAGAAAGTAAAAGAGTTCTTAAAAGAGAAATTCGGGGAAGCGATTATTGCCGAATCGGAGTTTCGGGATCAGCTTTCTTTGGAGACAAATAAGGACAATCTTTTTGATGTTTGTAATTCCCTCAAAAGTAATAATGAGTTGGATTTTGCCTTTCTTATGGATGTCTGCGCTATCGACTGGCTGGGACAGGATGAGGAAGCCAATGGACGTTTTGAGGTTTTCTATAATCTATATTCATTGAAAAACAAGTTTCGTTTGCTTATCAGAGTCAGATTGTCGGGCGATGATGCTGAGATCGACTCTCTGACCTCGATCTGGCAATCGGCTGACTGGCTGGAACGGGAAGTTTACGATTTGTTTGGGATCGAATTTACCGGTCATCCAAATTTGATAAAAATTGTTACCCCTGATGAGTTAAAGGGGCATCCGCTTCGTAAAGATTTTTCATTGACCTATGAAACACCACAGTTTAGCCACAATAAAAATGAACCGCCCGAGGTTATTTAATGACCGCTGAGACCAGGAAAAAGACAATGAATCTCAATATGGGTCCTCAGCATCCGGCGACGCATGGTGTGCTACGGATGGAGTTGGAGCTGGATGGTGAAACGGTCGTTAAGGCGACGCCGCATATCGGTTATCTCCATACCGGCATTGAAAAGACTTACGAATCAAAATTGTATTATAAATGTATTCCGATGACCGATCGTATGGATTATCTTGCTCCAATGTCCAATAATCTCGGTTTCTGTTTGGCAGTTGAAAAATTGCTCGATATAGAAGTGCCCGAGAAAGTAGTATATGCACGAGTTTGTCTAACTGAATTAACGCGAGTTATTTCTCACTTGGTTTGGGTCGGAACCCATGCTCTTGATATTGGTGCGATGTCGATGCTTCTCTATGCTTTCCGTGAGCGGGAACTGATTCTTGATCTTTACGAAGCTTGCGCCGGACAAAGAATGATGTCGACCTATTTCCGAATTGGTGGGCTTGCTTATGATCTGCCGAAAGATTTTGATAAAAGAGTCCGGGATATATTAAAAAAGATTCCCGAAGGAATAAAGGATTACGAACGACTTCTTAATGATAATAAGATATTTCGCAAACGTACTATAGGTGTTGGCAAAATATCTGCCGAAGAAGCAATAAATTGTGGCTTGACCGGTCCAAATTTACGCGGCTCCGGCGTCAATTATGATGTTAGAAAAGCCAATCCTTATTGCGGATATGAAAAATTCAATTTCGATGTGCCGCTTGGCAAAAATTGCGATGTTTATGACAGGTATCTGATTCGAATGGAAGAGATGAAGCAGTCGCTCAATATTGCCAAACAGGCTCTTGATGGTATGCCTGAGGGACCGTTTCGCGCCCATGTTCCGGGTGTGGTGCTTCCTCCCAAGGAAGATGTTTTGTCAAAAATGGAATCATTGATATTTCATTTCAAGATTATTACTGAAGGCTTTAAGCCGCCCAAAGGTATCGTATATAATGCAATCGAATCTCCCAAAGGTGAGCTTGGATTTTTTATCTCATCAGACGGCACCAATAAACCGCATCGGGTTCGGGTTCGCCCGCCATCATTTGTGAATCTTTCGGCATTACCCAAAATGGTCGAAGGTGGAATGTTTGCCGATGTTATAGCTTGCATTGGCTCGATTGATATTGTTCTTGGTGAGGTGGACCGATGATTTTAAACGAAAAATCGGTAGCTGAGATCAAGAAAAAAATGGTTCGCTACCCTCGCCGTAAATCTGCGAGACTGCCGGCAATAACGGTTGCCTATCGGCAAGAGGGGCATCTCCATGGCGAACTGTATCGTGAGATTTCGCAAATAATTGAAATACCAGTTATTGATATAGCTACCGCTGCCTCTTTTTATACGATGTTTCCCAAAGAGCCGGTCGGCAAATTCTTGATTCAGGTCTGTCATAATATCAGTTGCGCCCTGCTTGGAGCCGATTCTCTGATCGGTTATCTTGAAGAAAAACTTGGTATTAAAAAGGGTGAGACAACTGAGGATGATATGTTCACGTTGATTTCTGTCGAATGTCTTGGTGGATGCACCGCTGCTCCGATGATGCAGATAAATGACGAGTTTTATGAAAACCTGACCCATGAAAAAGTTGATAAGATTCTTGAGGATTTGAGGAACAAGGCCTGATGGAAAAGAAGATCCTGACAAAATATGTCGACGATCCTAATCAGATCAATATCGATACCTATCTTTCCCATGGTGGCTATAAGGCGCTTGAAAAAGTCCTCAAAGAGATGAAACCGCCTGAAGTGATTGAAGAGGTCAAAAAATCTGGCGTTCGTGGTCGTGGCGGAGCAGGTTTCCCAGCCGGAGTTAAGTGGGGTTTTATTCCGAAAGATAATCCGAAACCGCGCTATCTGGTTTGCAATGGTGACGAATCCGAACCGGGGACCTGTAAAGATAGAGTTTTGATGGAAAGCGATCCTCATAGTGTTGTCGAGGGAATGGCAATCTCGTCCTATGCGATCGGTAGTCATCTGGCTTTTATATATAATCGCGGTGAATTCGCCTACCCGGCTCGTATGATGGAGAAGGCAGTAGAAGAAGCCTATGAAAAAGGGTATCTTGGAAAAAATATTCTTGGGACCGGATACGATCTTGATATGATCGTCCATACCGGTGGTGGAGCCTATATCTGCGGCGAAGAATCCTCGCAGCTAAATTCGATTGAGGGTGAGCGGGGAATGTCACGGATGCGTCCGCCGTTCCCGGCTGTCGCCGGACTTTATGCCTGTCCAACGATTGTTAACAATGTTGAAACACTCGCCGCGGTGCCATTTATTATTAATAATGGCGGTGATTGGTACGCCTCGATGGGTACCGAAAAATCAAACGGCACCAAATTATTCTCTCTTTCCGGTCATGTCAAAAATCCCGGCAATTATGAACTTGAATTAGGAACGCCTCTTTCGGTATTAATAAACGATTTAGGCGGCGGGATGCTTGATGGACATAAATTAAAAGCGATTATTCCGGGTGGATCATCGACACCGATGTTACTGCCGGACCAGATAGATGTCAAATTAGATTATGAATCGCTGGTCGAAGCCGGATCGATGCTTGGCTCCGGCGCAGTGATTGTTATCGATGAGCGGACCTGTATGGTCTGGGTGGCGGAACGGTTGATACATTTTTACCGGCATGAATCATGCGGTAAATGTACTCCATGCCGTGACGGGACCGGATGGTTGGAGCAGTTGATTTCACGGATTGAACGGGGCGAGGGAAAACCGGGCGATATTGAAAAAATTGAATCGCTATGTGGAAATATTATGGGACGGACGGTCTGTCCGCTTGGTGATGCCGCAGTGATGCCGATTCAATCGTCAATAAAACTGTTCCGTGATGAGTGGGAATATCATATTCAGAATAAAAAATGTATGGTTAAATCGGAGTTTGCTTTTAAGTAATGGCTGATGATAACAACATGGTAACTTTGACCATCGATGGTCAGCAGGTTTCGGTTCCAAGAGGTACGACAGTTTTGGAAGCGGCGAGGTCTATCGGTATCGAAATTCCTACATTCTGCTGGCACCCGAAACTCAAACCGGCCGGTTCCTGCCGAATATGTTATGTCGAGATTGAAAAGGCGCGGACCTTGATGGTATCATGCGCAACCGATGTTGCTCCTGATATGGTTGTTCATACTGCCTCGGAAAAAGTTTTACAGGGAAGAAAAGCGGTTCTTGAATTTATTTTAATGAATCATCCGCTCGACTGTCCCACTTGCGATAAAGGCGGCGAATGTGATCTTCAGAATCTGACTTTCAAACATGGAGTCGATGATTCTCGTTTTGATTTTAATAAATATCGCCATATTCGTGATAAGAATTCGACATTTGATGATTTGAAAATCGGTCCGGAGATAATCAGAAATCAGAATAGATGTCTGCTTTGTTATAAATGTGTCAGAGCCAATAATGAAATATTTGGCGAACATGATCTTGGTGCCTATCAAAGAGGAAATATCACCGAGATAAATACCCCGCCGGGTGAACAGGTTGATTCGTTGTACTCCGGTAATCTGGTCGAGATCTGTCCGGTTGGTGCT
>JAUVBC010000015.1 GCA_030591405.1 Candidatus Zixiibacteriota bacterium | reverse complement strand
ATATCTGAGTACCCGGACGGCTATACATAATAGAAGGCGGATCAACTGGAATATCAGTCCAGACTTTGATAACAAAACTATTAATTACACCTTCGGCCTCATCGAGCCATGAACCCCACCAATGAATATCTGTAACCGGTCCGGTTTCAGAACAGGTCCAGTCATCGGCGAGGAAATAGGGGGCATCAACATGCACATCCCAGCCATCTTCATCAGGCAACTGCGGGAAATGCATCTTATGGTTGGTCCAATCCTGAGCCATAACTGTTGATACCAGGATCAGGATCAATCCGATTGACATAAACAGAAGTTTTCTGTTCATCACAAGTCCTCCGATTTATAGATTAAATTTAGAATTAAATATTCTTGTAGAAATTCGTAATAATGCAAAAACTGTTTGGTAGGTTTATCGACTAACATAAAATTGAACTAACCTGATTGACCAAGATTTTCCAATACGGGGTTGTGCTCTGTTCAAAATACTCTAAATCTTATAACGTAGTGAAAGTGCTCAGTCTATCTCCTTATCAGCGTTGCAGTTCAGCAATTATGCAGAACTATGGTATATACACTAATGCAATTACAGTGTCTTTTTATTCAATAGCTTTGACAATACGGCCAAAACCCAACTCTTTAATATTTGTCATTCAATTAAATGACAATTTGATAATAAATTTTTGCAGACAAATTGGGAACCTCTCCTGCTCCCTGACTCTCTATTAATAAACAGCTTTTTTGATAGTTTGTCAACTCTTTTTTATATATTGTATTAAAAATATATGAGTGTTTTTGTCTTGTTTGAGAAATAGAGCCAATTCAATGCGGAATTATCTTAGAAATCGAATCATAAACTTCTTTAACGCTTATTTCCGTCATACATCGCATAAAATTATCGCCACCATTGGGACATCTGTTTTTGACACAGGAAATACAATCGAGAGTTGATTTGATTATTACAGTTTTCTTATCAGAAATCGGTGATGTTTCCTCGGGATTATCGGCCCCAGATAAAATAAGAAGCGGGATATCGACTGCCGAGGCAAGATGAGCCAGTCCCGAATCATTGCCGATAAATAATAATGCCCCGGATAAAATAGACGCGGCCTCAATAATACCTGTTTTGCCGCAGAGGTTGATTATTCTTTGATTGCTGTTGGCAATATCCTGACCAGCGCCAAACTGATCGGCTGTCCCAACCAGAGCAATTTTTAGATCATAATTCTTTATAAGTTTATGAGCCAGAGATGAATAATTATCTGTCCCCCAGCGTCTTGACTCGGCAATTGCCTGTGGTGCGATCACAAGATATTTATCTGTTTGATTGATACCGAATTGTTCTAACAGCGCAGTAGCTTTCATCCTTTGCAACTCGGAAATATTCACTTGTGGATTTTGAGTTATAAGTTCCTTATCCCCTGCCTTTTCAAGTAGGAATTTATATTTCGCCGAACGATGAATAGTTTCTTTTGCAGATAAATTGACGCGACGATTTAAAAAGATACTTCTATTATCACCGGTATAACCATACCGGTTTTTTATTCCTCCAAAGAACAGTGACAGTGCCGACGAAAGCGATGGAGTTAATAGAACTCCGTTTTCAATTTTATATTTCCGAAGCAGTTTGATCTGAAATAAAATCGCCACCAATCCATGCAGGCTACTTGATGGTAGTGAAATTATTTTAGTATCTCCAATTTCATAATAAATAGGTTCGGCCCACTCAGGCAATAATAAAGCAATTTTTTCATTACTATTTAATTTTACAAATGCTCTGACGGCCGGTAGCGCCATGATAGCATCGCCAAGATGATTCGGAATTCTGATTAAATATTTAAAGCTTTCCATAGAAATTATCGACTCAATCGAGTTTCCAGCGGCGATGGGTCCACATCCATTCTTCCGGTTTTTTGCGGATCAATGATTCCAATATAGATGCGTACTGTTGGGTCATTTGATTTATATCGTTTTCGGTATCACCACTGTTGGGGGGATATATCGGTGGAAAAAATTCAATTTTGTACTGATTATATTTTTCACGAACCAGATAACCAAAAATAATCGGTGAGCCGACTTTGACCGCAAAAGCAGCCGGACCTTTTGGAGTTGATGCCGGACGACCAAGGAAATTTACAATCACTCCGCCCGAGGCAGCATGCTGGTCAGAAGCAACCCCAATCAATCTGTTTGCTTTCAATGATTTTAATACATGCCTTGATGCAATTCCGACCGGAATCAGACCTAATCCTTCGGTCTTACGAAATGATATAAAAAGATCATTGACCTTTTCATTATGCTGATGCCCCATCAAGAAATCGGTTGGATAACCTGCGACCGGAAGCCACCGTCCGAAAAGTTCCCAATTGCCATAATGCCCGGTCACCATCATCGCACCGTTTCCTTTACTCAGCGCCTGATCGATATATTCGGTGCCGATCACGGTCGTGACCGAGCGGAGAAAATCTTCATTTTTCAAAACCGGCTGACGGGTAAAGGAAATAGTTGTTCGCGCAATATTTACAAAAACAGTTTTGACGATTTCGGCAATACGTATATCACTGAGTTCACCCGGAAAAGCACGGCGAAGATTCTCCTCGGCGATCCGTCGCCGCGAAGTCAGTAAAAAATAGGTCAATTTGCCAATCCCCAGCGCAATAACATCGGCCAGTCGCCCGGGAATTATCTGAACCGCTTTTGTTAATGTCCAGAGCGCTAAATATTCAAGCCCATGGCTTATCTTCATCATCTACCTGCTCAGGATTGTCGGGGTCACCATAATCAAAATCGGTCGAATGGTACTTATCGTGCTCGTCCCATTCTTTATATTTTTTCTTCTTTTTGCTGTAATTAAGGAAAAAACCGACGATGACCACAATTGCCAGAAATAACCATAAATAAGACATATCAATAAATATCGTTAAGAGGTTAAATTTAGTTCGTAAATAATTATTAAACTCTTTTTCAAAACCGTCATAGTTCGAACCTGTCGCCGCCATCAATGCATCATCTGTCGTTTGGCGATCCCTTAAATTATCCAATAGTATATTAAAAGAATCAAAACCGTATTGTTCAAGTAAATATTTCACCGCCATATAAGATTGAGCATAAGCGATTCTTGCCTGGCCCTCTGGGAATCGGTTCATTTTTTCAATTTCCCGAAGCGGAACCACAGATCCGAAGACAACGGCATTTGACAAAGCAATATTGCTGGTCCATCCCCACTCGAAAGCGATATACATCGCCAAACCTTCATTGAGCCAGCGGGGCGGTTCGATATGATTTAGTCTATCCTGAAGAGCCAGATGCGTATATTCATGTTTAATCAGTTCAAAAAGCGACTTGCCCAATCTAAAATGGGCAGGTGATTTTAAAACAATCATCTGCTTGTACGGAAGCGCTACCGCCGCACCCCAATCAGGAACCGCAGCACCTATTCTGTTTTTAAAATCTATTTGATTTTTTTCGATAAAAATCTTTGGCCGATAATGAAGGCTGTCACCAAGAATTATGATTAATTCGTCCCGAGCCCTAACAACAGCCGAATCAACTACAGCAACAAACTGTCTGGTGGAGGCATAATAATCATAATATGGTCGCTTAAAAGAGTCTGCCTTATCATTATCATTGGCAGAAATCGCAGTCGCAATAAGTATTAGCACCAGCAATGATGCTTTAAGTAGCTTTATATTTGGCATATATCGCATATTAAATAATAGCAATAATCTCTGTCCCCAACAACTAAATAGACTAAAATTAAAAATTTTATTTGCTATTTTCTTAATCATTTTATACTATAATAGTAACCTATTATATCACGATAGGTTCGTATTATAATTGATAGTTCTTTTAAAGGTTCGGATAAAATAATTATGAGTACTGCAGATTCTGAACATAATTGGACACAGAACATATTCAAGAATGCTCCGGTTGGAATGTTGATTGTCAACAACCGAGTCATAACAAGAATAAACAAAATATTTTGTGAACTTTCCGGTTATTCAGAGAATGAATTGATCGGACAAAGTACCGAAATCGGCTATCTCGATAAGGCCGAATATGAACGGGTTGGACAAATACTTTACGACCAAATCAGCAAATCCGGGTATGGTAATGCTGAGGCCAAACTAAAACACAAAAACGGCAGCATTATTGATGTCCTGATTAGTTCATCAATTTCCAATGGATCATTGGGTGATGGCGATATCGTTTTTGCCATAATTGATATCACCGAACGTAATTTGGCGAAAGAACGATTAAAGAGCGAAAAAGAATTCACCGAGACTGCAATTAATGCGCAAGTAGATACCTTATTTATATTCGACCCATCAACAGGAAAACCAATTCGGTGGAATGACTCATTTTCTCGTTTAAGCGGTTACAGCGATGCAGAAATAGCCTCAATGAAGGCTCCCGATGATTGGTATGATAAAGATGACCTCAGCAAGGTATCCAATATAAATGATACAATATCAAGGGATGGGCATGTTACGGTTGAGATGTCGCTTATCACCAAAAGCAGGCAACGGATTTTAACAGAATACCGTGCTTCATTTATAAATGATGAGGAAGGACAGCCTAAATACATCATCGCCATCGGGCGAGACATTACAAAAAGCCGACAGACTGAGAAAAAGTTGGAAAGCGAACAATATTTCAGTAAATCGATTATTCAAACGTCCCCCGCCTATTTTGTTGCTATCGATGCCGAGGGCAAGACCAAGGTAATGAATCAAACCATGCTGAAGGCTCTCGGATACAGATCCGAAGAAGCAATTGGGGCCGATTATATAACGACTTTTATTCCTACGAGAGATAGGCAAATGCTTTATGAGATTTTTGCAAAACTGGTTAATCTCAACGAACCGACTGTAAATGAAAACAGCATACTAACAAAAGACGGCAGAGAACTTATTGTAGAATGGCATGGACAACCGGTATATGATGCCGACGGACGCTTTGACTTTTTCTTCGGCGTTGGAATTGATATTACCGAACGTAAGCTGGCCGAAAAAGAAGTTTATAAATTTAAGACAATTTCCGACCGAGCAAACTATGGAACCGCCATTGTAGCTCTTGAAGGAAATATCATTTACATCAATGAATGTTTTGCAAGCATGCATGGATTAACAATCGAAGAAACAATTGGAAAGCACCTTTCGATATTTCATACCAAAGAGCAAATGCCGGCGGTTAACAAGCTCAATAAGGAACTTATTAAAAATGGCTACTATCCAGCCACGGAAGTTTGGCATAAGAGGAAAGACGGATCTGTTTTCCCCACCATGATGAACGCAACGATTATAAAGGATGAAAACAATAAACCGCTTTTTATCTCTGCCTCGGCAATTGACATCACCGACCGTAAGCTGGCCGAAATAGAACTCCAGACAGCGCAATATTTCAGTAATTCAATAATCCGTAGTCTGCCGGGGCTATTCTATATTTTCGATAAAGAAAGTATTCGATTCCTCCGACGAAATGACAGCTGGTGTGAGGTTACCGGGTATTCCGATGAAGAGTTAAATACCTTGACCTTTTTTGATTTCTTTACCGAGGGTTCAGAAAAAGATAAATGTGCCGTCAGAGTGCAGGAAGTTTACGACACCGGTTATTCAACAATGGAAAACAATCTTCTGACGAAGAGTGGAGAAAAGATACCTTACTATTTCACGGGACGAAGGGTGATTATCGATGGAAAAACCTACCTCGCGGGCATGGGGATTGACATCACCGAACGTAAGCAAGCCGAGGAGGCATTACGACGTAGTGAGACTTATCTCAAGAGTCTGTTTCGAGCGGCTCCAACCGGAATCGGAGTAGTCTCCGATCGCAATTTGAAGCAAGTCAATGAACGAATGTGTGCGATGACCGGGTACTCTCAGAAGGAGTTGGTGGGCAAAAGCGCCCGAATGTTGTATCCCTCCGATGAAGATTTTGAGTACGTGGGACGAGAAAAATACGCGCAAATCAGTGATCATGGTACAGGAACGGTGGAAACGCGCTGGTTATGCAAGGATGGTCGGGTAATTGATGTGTTGTTGAGTTCCACTCCGCTGGATATCAATGACCTGTCAAAGAACGTTACTTTCACTGCGCTGGATATAACAGACCGCAAGCAAGCCGAGGAGAGGCTGCGGGAGAGCGAAGAGAAATATAGTAAGGTGGCAAATTATTCTTATGATTGGGAATATTGGGTTAATCCCAAAGGTAAATTTATATATGTTTCTCCATCGTGTAAAAGGATAACTGGATACAGTGCGGATGAGTTTTTACAAAATCCAAAATTATTATTGACCATTGTCCATTCTGATGATATTAATTTTGTAAAGAATCATAAACATGAAGCCCGTAAATCAGGAGAAGTTATTCCCCTTGAATATCGTATCATCACCAAAAGTGGAGAAGAGCGATGGATTGGACATGTATGCCAAACTGTTTATGATAATAATGGATTTGATCTTGGTCTACGTGGCTGTAACCGCGATATCACCAAACGCAAGCATATGAGAAGGGAATTACAAGATAGTGAACAACGATACAGGAGTGTTGTAGAGAATGCCGTAGAATTTATCTGGCAATTAGACACTGAAGGCAAATTTGTATTTATTAACAACTATGCAGAAAAGGTATCCGGCCAAAAGAGTGCTGATTGGCAGGGAAAACACTATTCACCATTGATTCATTCCGATGACCTTACCCGGGTCAATAAAATACATGAAAATATTGTAGCTGGGAACATGGTCGAATACGAGACCAGAATAGTTGTAGCAGAAGAAAAAATCGTGGATTTGGAAATACAATCGATACCCATCTATAAAGATGGAGAGGTTACTGGCACTTTAAGTTTTGGTCGCGACATCACCAAACGCAAGAGTGCACAGGAAGCACTACACGAAAGAGAGCGGACACTTGACGCTCTTATCAATGCTCCCACTGAAACGGCCATTCTAATAGATACCAAAGGTACAATTCTGGCTATCAATAGAATTGGAGCCAAAAGACATGGTCAAAAAGAAAGTGAAATTATTGGAACAGAGCTTTATGATTATCTGCCGCCAAAACTCGCAAAATCGAGAAAAGCGATGAGTAACAAAGTGATCCGCTCCGGTGAACCAATTCGCTTCCAGGATGAGCGAGAAGGCAGGTATTTTGATCATAATATATATCCTGTATTTGATGACAGAGGCAAAGTAACGGCGCTGGCCATTAATGCCAGAGATATTACCAGACATAGGCAAGCGGAAATGATGCTTAGGTCATTGGTTGAGGGAACGGCCGAGGCGACCGGCCGGGACTTCTTTGATAAATTGGTTCAACATCTGGCCACTTCACTAAACTGCAGGCATGCTATAATCGGAGTCATTAATAAAACGGAACCAAAACAAATTATGACGCTTTCCTGTTGGAATAAAGACAAAATTACCAAAAATTATAGTTTTGAAATAGCCGGAACGCCATGTGAAAATATAGATAAAAAAAATATCTGTTTCTATCAATCGCAGGTTCAGAAGAAATACCCAAAAGATAAATGGCTGGCCAAGAATAAGATAGAAGCCTACCTGGGGATTCCAATACTTAATCCAAAAGGAAAGCCAATTGGTATTCTCGTTGTAATGGATACCAGAAAGTTTTCAGATGATTTAATCGATGGAGCCCATTCTCTAATGGCTATCTTTGCCTCACGAGCAGCTGCCGAAATAGATCGAATTAGCGCCGAGGACGAACAACGAGCAATTGCTGATCGCCTTAGGAAAGAGCAAAAGGCCTTATTTGATAAGCATGTTGCCCTAAAGCAGATACTGGAACATATGGAAACCGAAAAATTAGATTTCAGGCATGAAATTTCATCCAGTCTGGAGCAGGCACTGATGCCATTTGTCAAAAAACTGCGAAACAAAGGCGGAACTCTATCGAACAAAGATATTGAGTTATTTGAAGATGCCGTTAAGTCTATAACCGGCACTGAAATAGACGACTTCAAAGCCAATTACGCCAAATTAACTTCAAGAGAAATGGATATCTGCGATCTAATAAAAGAGGGCGAATCATCGCAGGAGATAGCTGATACGTTACATCTCTCTTTGCAGACGATCCAAAAACATAGAAGTTCTATCCGCAAAAAACTCCAGTTAAAAAACAAAGAAATCAATCTGCCGGCATATCTTCGCTATAAATAAATTTAGAAATTGACTTACCCATTTCCTACCCATTAAATCCATCTGGCGCAAAATTCAATTTATGCCGATTTTTACATTGAAATTGATAAATGAAAAGAATTAACATTTGCGTCAGTATGGAAAAAAATGACAAATAGCCAAAAAAAATTGCCGTTTACCCAACTAATGGTCAGTATTGTACCCAAAAAACCGGGCATATATACTCTCTGGAATCAAAAGGGTCAAATAATTTATATTGGTTCAGCAGACAAGCCAAATTGCCTGTATGAAGAACTTATGCATCACTTTGATGACGAACACTCAACCTCAATCGACGGCATTTATGATTTCCAGGTAGAGGTATGCAATAATCCCGAAAGACAGCAAATTCAACATTTGGAGAATCATAAAAAAGATCATGGTTATCTTCCGGATTATAATGAAAAACTTTTGATACCAGATTTGAGAGGGAAATGATTACTCTTGATGCAGAGTCGATCATTAAATAAAAAGACATCTTTGATTTGACATTTTGAATGCTCATAAAAAGGGCAACAACCTGGGAAGTAATCAGATATTTTGATAGCTTCTCAGGTTTTTTTATGGACAATTATCCACAACTTCAGATTATTTTGGAATCAGCATGGTTGCTCTCGCCTGGCTTAATTCATGCTGGCTCATATATTCACTTCACTTGGCTGCTATTGAGGAAGTCAATTTGGCCTTTCGAAAGTATGGTCTTGCATAAAAAACGACTATGAGATTATCACCGGTGGTAATCCATTTGGCAAAGGCACAATAACAAATTTCATGCCTATTTCATTACCCACTATTTATTCCGGTTGTAAGAGTCATTTATTGGCCCAATTTTTCTTGACATAATCAGGAATTGTATAATATTGCCGATTGTGAAAGATTGAACTGGTATGGAATGCGGTAGATTACTGGGGAAAAAATGGGTAGGATCCAAACATTACTTCTATAACAAAATAATCCCAAAATTAATATTATTTAAAATAGACTTTATAGGCAAATATGAAAACTGATAAAATTATTATTCACGAAGTGGGACCACGCGATGGCCTGCAGGTTGAAAAAACTATTGTACCATTAACAGAAAAAATCGCCTGGGTCGATGGAATTAAAAAAAGCGGAATTGATATTATCCAACTTGGCTCATTTGTTAATCCCAAAGCAGTTCCGCAGATGGCTGATACCGACCAACTATTTATTCATTATAGCCAACCTGAAAATAAAATTGACAATGTTATTCTCTCCGGGTTAGTACTAAATGAAAAGGGATTAGATCGCGGTATGGAGTGCGGAGCTGAGATGTTCTGTATGGGTGTTTCGGCGAGTGAAACCCACAGTCAGAAAAACACCCGGATGACACCGGCGGAAGCATTGGGACGAATCATTCCGATGGCCAAAAAAGCAATTGCTGCCGGGAAAAAGGTGCAGGTATCGGTGCAGTCTGCTTTTGGATGCGGGTTTGAAGGTGTTATACCAAAAGAAAAGGTTATGGCAATCGTCAAAGAATATCTATCTGCCGGGATCAAAAATATAAGTCTGGCCGATACTGCCGGACATGCCCAGCCGCAACAGGTGGAAGATCTGTTTGGCAGCATCTTGGAACTTGATAGTAGTGCAAAATTAGCCTGCCATTTTCACAATACCTATAGTCTGGGACTGGCCAATTGTTACGCAGCCTTAAAAGCCGGGGTCACATCTTTCGAATCTGCATATGGTGGCTTAGGTGGGTGTCCGTTCACAAAATTACCGGCCGGTAATGTTAGCACCGAAGATTTGGTCCATTCGCTACAACGGATGGGTTATCGAAAAGATATAAATCTTGATTCTCTTTTAGACACGGCCAGAGCAGTCGGAACATTTTTCGAACGAGAACTGCCTGGTTCAGTTTTAAAATCCGGATCAATTGTTGACTTTAAGAAAGAGTAAGCAGGAAACATCATGAAAATTTTGGAAAACGTTCGCGTTATTGACTTGACCAATGTTTTATCAGGCCCATTTTGTACTTTGCATCTCGCTTTGATGGGCGCCGAAGTCATTAAAATCGAAGTTCCCGGAAGTGGGGATCTGGCCCGCAAGCTCGGCAATACCCCTTCACTCAATCAGCAATTAATGGGAACCAGCTTTTTGGCCCAAAATGCCAATAAGAAATCGCTGACCTTAAATTTAAAGACTGAAGAAGGCAAAGAGATTTTCCGTAAACTTCTTAAGACGGCCGATGTTGTCGTTGAAAATTTCCGTCCCGGGGTTATGAAACGATTAGGATTCTCGTGGGAAGAGATGTCAAAAATAAATCCGCAACTTGTTTATTGTGCAATTTCCGGATTTGGGCAGACCGGTCCCGATGCGTTCAAACCTGCTTACGATCAAATTATTCAGGGTTTATCTGGAGAGATGGATGTTAATGGCGATGAACGGCTTCATCCGCTTCGGGCAGGTTTCCCGGTTTGCGATACGGTCGGCGGGTTAAATGCAGCTTTTGCCGTTATGTCAGCCCTCTATCATAAAGAAAAAACAGGTGAGGGTCAGGCGATTGATATTGCCCTGTTAGATTCTATCATGCCGCTGATGGGCTGGGTTGCCGCTAATTTATTGATTGGCGGAAAAGACCCGGTACCGATGGGCAATGATAATTTCACCGCCGCACCATCAGGTGTGTTTAAAACAAAAGATGGTTTTATAAATATTGCAGCCAACAAACAGGAACAGTGGGAGGCATTAGCTGATATTGTCGAACTGCCGGAACTTAAGACCGACCCCCGCTTTCAGGAACGCGATACAAGAAAAGCAAATAGAAAAGAACTGACACCGATTCTCGAAGAAAAACTGACTCAAAACATAACTGAATTCTGGGTCGGTGCTTTTAACGCCAAAGGGATACCGTCTGGTGATATTCTCAATCTTGAAAAAGCGCTGTCCAGTGAACAGATCAAACATCGGGAGACAATCGCAAATATCAATGAAAAAGAGATCGGTGATCTAAAACTATTTAATCTTTCGGCAAAATTTTCCAAAACGCCCGGAAGTATCGACTCCCCCCCGCCGCAATTATCGGCCAACACCGATGAAATTCTGGGTCAGCTCGGATATTCGGCGGATGAATTAAAAGGTTTAAAAGAAAATAAAGTAATCTAATCGTATGAGTTGTAGATTTTAGAAATAGGAGTTTATTTAATGGGTATGACCTTTGTTCAAAAAGTAATTGCCAAGGCTTGTGGCAAAGAATCTGTTGCTGTTGGTGATGTTGTCGAACCAGCGGTAAATCTGGCGATGTCACATGAAAACGGCGCACTGGCAATGACCCAGTTTCAGGAAATATATAGAGAAATTGATCTGGAAGCCAATATCTGGAATCCGGATCGGATTGCAATCATTTTCGATCATCGGGTTCCGGCCGAATCTGCCAAGACAGCTACCAATCAGAAAAAACTGAGAGCTTTTGTCGGTGAACAGGGAATCAGCAAATTTCATGATATTCGTGGTGACGAAGGTGGTATCTGTCATCAGATTCTTCCCGAAAACGGCTATGTCCGTCCCGGTGAGGTTGTTGTTGGGACTGATAGTCATACGACCAGTCATGGTGCCCTGGGTGCTTTTGCCTTTGGAATCGGAGCGACAGAAATGGCGGCGGTTTGGGCCCTTGGTAAAGTCCTCAATGTTGAGGTCCCTGGCACAATCAAAGTTGAAGTAAATGGAAAATTTGCCAAAAATGTCGGGCCAAAAGATTTGATCTTACATCTGATCGGAAAAATTTCATCAGAAGGTGCCAATTTTAAAGTGCTCGAGTTTCACGGCGAAACTATTCGTTCAATGTCAACTTCGGGTCGTTTGGTTATCTGTAATATGTCGGTCGAGGCTGGAGCAACGGCCGGAATAGTCCCTCCCGATGATGAAACTGTCCGCTATCTCAGAAAAGTAGCCGGTGTCACCGATGAACTGGATGTTTTCTCACCCGATGATGACGCTGTTTATGAAAAAGTAGTAGAAATCGATGCCTCCAGTTTAATGCAGCAGATAGCCTGTCCGCATACGGTTGATAATATTAAAAATATTGATGAGGTAGCCGGTACCAGGATCGATCAGATCGTTGTCGGTTCCTGTACTAATGGTCGCCTTGATGATATCGAAACGGCGGCAAAAATTCTCAAAGGCAAAAAAGTCGCTAAACAGACTCGGATGCTGGTCTTCCCGGCCACCTGGAGAATATATCGCGAAGCGCTCAAGCTTGGTTATCTTGGTGATATTATTGATGCCGGCGCGGTCATATGTAATCCCGGATGCGGCCCCTGTCTCGGTGTTCATCAAGGTGCTTTGGGGGATAATGAAGTTGCATTGGCAACCACCAATCGGAATTTTAAGGGTCGCATGGGCAACCCCAGAGCTGAAGTATATCTTTGCTCCCCGGCGGTTGCCGCGGCCAGTGCCATAACCGGTGTCATTACTATTCCGGCACAGGAAGGAAACTAAGATGGGTAAAGTTGTTTATAAAATAGGTGATGATGTCTCAACCGATATTATTTATCCCGGTCGTTTTATGGCCACCGTGCTTCCGACCGAAACTCCGCAATTTGCATTTGCCGATGATAAAGAATTTAATACAAAATTGAATAATAAAGAAATCCCTGCCGGAAGTTTTATTGTTGCCAATGACAATTTTGGCTGTGGCTCATCGCGTGAGCAGGCGGCTTCCTGTTTAAAAGGTTGGGAAGTAACAATTGTTGCCAAACATATTGCTCGGATATTTCTGCAAAACTCAATCAATCTTGGATTGAATGTTGTGATATGTCCTGATATCGAGGCCAATATGGGCGACGAACTGGAAGTAAGTGGTGATCTCCTAAAAAATATTACTAAGGGCAAAGAGTTTAAAATAACCCCACTTCCACCAGCCCGTCAGGCGATCATTGATGCCGGTGGCTTGATAGCATTTACAAGAGCTCGACTTTTGGCAGATAAGTCGTAATTGATGCTTTATATATAAAACGTATCTATAAACCTGCTTTTGATTATAAATTGAAAGCAGGGGTTTTTTATGCGTTATACAATTGTGTCATTATTTGATATTGTTATAGCTTAAAAGGTGAGGATAATCGAACAGGCATTGCCTGTCACCGCAATTCACCAGGCGGCACTACATATTACAATGCAACTAATTGATCCCCATAATTTTCCAGTTTTTATTTGGTTTTGTTTATTTGTGTCTGTTTCAGGTCGTTTTTCACCCAATGTGGCACAAATATGGCACAAAATCATTAATGTTTAGTTACATATTTGCCTGGTAATCCGGTTTCTGGTGTAATATCATCATGGCAACCAGAGCAGTCAGGTTTGTTATATTTGTTATCCGGGTGACAATCGGTACAATCCCATTCGCTATGATTTTCATCCAGCATCAAACCGGTAATAGAGTGCCGGAAATTTTGTTGGTTCCATCCTCCATGACAGGAGTTACAGTGATTATCAAGTTTGCCAATCTTTTTTCTGGTAGGATGACAGGCTCTGCATTCCAGTTTATTGTGATATTGATT
>JAUVBC010000323.1 GCA_030591405.1 Candidatus Zixiibacteriota bacterium | reverse complement strand
GATGGGAGGAGCATCATCTCATAACCTGATTTGTCTCTTTTTGTTTGCATGAAGTTATCATACAAAAAACTAATCAACGATACTATACTTATTCAACAAGCCCCTTGCTGTGGGAATCTCCCTTCTTAAATCTACAGTTTAATTTCATCCATGTCAATTGGGACATCTTTAATTCCATTCATCCAGTTATAACTGGAATATCTCCACTCTCCAGGAAATTCAACCAATCCACGAACAACCGGATTATTATGACAATAATTTATCTTTTCCATAACCGTTTTCAAAGTACGACAATTGTGATCATAACATCTCAATTGCCAAAAAACATTTTTGCCTTCCTGATTACCTGTTGGATATTCCCGAAAATATTGTCTGGCCGTCTTTGATTTGATTTCCCGAATAACCAGCCCCAATTTTATGGGATATTGAGGATGCAGGACAAGATGAACATGATCTGGCATTATTACATAACCATAAAGTTTGAATTGATATTTTTCTTTTGCATTTGACAAATATTCTAAAAACATTTTGAATATAATCTCATCTTTGAAATAATGCAGTTTGCGGTAACAACTGAATGTAACAAATCGAGCCGTTCCAAGATTATCATAATGGCGAAGACGAGTCATAATTCATAATTATATATTGTATTATGATATTTGTCAAGGTTGCCTGTAAACATACTCAAGAAACCCATAGCAAGCTATGGGCCACCCCAGCCTGTGAAGGTACTGAAATGATGCCAATAGGCTCAAGTGTTGTCACCTTAACAGCGATCAAAATCTTGGGTACAAAAAAAGATGCCGCCATTTCTGACGGCACCAGTCTGGGAGGGACTATGTGTAAGGCATAATATTATACGCATCAAGTTCCAAAATGAAAGAAAAAAATTACATTTTTTTTAAAAAATATGACTTTTTTTGTCCTGTTAGCCATTTTTCTCACTAACCCCTTAGTTCTCCACCCCTTAGCCAATGATAGCGGCGCCAAATCGAGAGGATCATCGCAAAACATATCAGTATAATAGCGAACCATAAAAGGTTAATTCCCGGTTTTATAGAGACATCCAGAATCAATTGATCGACCGGACCAGACTGAGAAGTTCCCGGGAACGAAAGAATAACCGCCCCGTCGGAAGCCAGTATTTTCTCCACCTTGACTTCGAATGGAAAATCCTCAAATATCTTCAGCGGTTGACCAAACATGCCATCGGCGCCGGAGAAAAACATCGGTTTTACCGAAACTTTGGTATTTTCGTATTCGCATTCCAGCAAGACGCCAATAGAGATACTTCCTTATCCCCCATGCGACCCCATCTCAAAACCGATAAATTTTACTTTAATGCCGGATACTTCGGCGGTCGAATCTTTGGCGAGCATAATCATACTGGAATCGGGAAACTCCTGAATATCAAGCGGAGCGAGATAATAATCAGAAAGGAGCTCTTTTTTGATAAACGGCTTTTTCATATAACCATTAGATTGCTCCGAATAGTAAAACTGCGGTCGGGAATCGACCATAACACCATCGTCACCGGTCATCGTCAAAATAATTTCATTCATGTGATCCATCACCGAACCGGTTGAGCCATGATATACAAATTCATAATCAAAGGCAGTCTTACCAACATCACGCGGAAGGACAATCCTCTCCCCGGTCGAATAGTATGAGGAGGCAAGAATCCCGACCAGCATAATACCGGTTCCAAAATGAGCCAACTGGGCGGCAGTTTTGCCAAAACTTTTCGGAACCTTCTGGATAAGGGTGCCAACAAACGCCCCGGAAGCAGTCAATGCCGCTCCAAAGAAGAAAAGATTTGTCAGCGATCTGACACCGAGCAGAAAAGCTATCAAAGCGCCAGCGACACCATAGATAAGAGCAATTAATATATGACGGCGAAGAGTGTCATTAAAAAGATAAATCAATATCACGGAAACATAGAAAAAGATCGTAACCGCAATCGCAAATACTACATGGCCAAAAATCAGCGAGACAACCGCGACAACAAGACCAATCCCGCCGGCCAAAATCGGTTTATTAATTTTTTCATTGCTGCCGTTTCCAAAACTTAGAAAAGGAGCAACTGTTAAAAACAGGCAGATAAGAATCGCCAGCGGCAAAGCAAACGAATTGTAGGTAGCGATCTCGGCCGCCGATGGGTTTTCACTTATATATTTTGTGAGCAGCGGAAGCGACGACCAGAACAGGACAATTGCACTCAAGACAAATAACAGAAACATCCCTGCAAAAAGAACAAACTCGCGAGAAAAGATATTATAGCTAAACGGTTTTCCAATCATGTCTGAACTGCGCCGGAAAAAAAACAGGCCAAGGCTAATAACAAAAAAACTGACAATAAAACTGATAAGTACTGCATTGGTGCCGAGATCAACAAAGGAGTGCACCGAAAAATCGGCCAGAACCCCCGAACGGGTTAAAAATGTTCCATAAACAACCAGTAAAAATACCGATACTGCCATCAGGAGATTTGATCTTCTGAAAGCACCCATTTTTTTCTCAATCAACATCCCATGAATCAAAGCGATTGAGATGATCCAAGGTACAAACGATGTATTCTCAACCGGGTCCCAGGCCCAATATCCGCCCCAGCCAAGAGTTTTATAGGCCCAATAACCGCCCATCGCATTGGAAGCCAAAAGTAGCAATGACGTTATTCCGACAATCGGAAAAGAAATTTTGAGCCAGTCTGAATAATCCTTTTTTACAAATGCCGCCAGCACCAAGGCAAACGGAACCGCCGCAATAGCATAAGCGACAAACATCATCGGCGGATGAATAACCATCCAGAAATCCTGTAGTAGCGGATTTAATCCGTTTCCTTCCAGTGGAGCAACCCCTTCAATCATCTTAAAAGGCGAGGCCACCATCAGCATTATCGCCAAAAATAGATTTACCGCCGAATAAAAACTCATCCCCCAGTACTTATACTGCCGACCATATTTAAGAATTAATAACCCAAAAATACCGCTGAGAAGATACCAGAGCAGATAGGTACCTTCCTGCCCGGCCCAGAAGGCGG
>JAUVBC010000193.1 GCA_030591405.1 Candidatus Zixiibacteriota bacterium | reverse complement strand
AGTAATAGATGGAAAGCTTTAGCTTTTTAGAACATTTTGAGATATGGCTTAGAGCCTATCTGATTTTATCGCTGTTCTCCTTTATGTATAAGGATAACAGGTTCTATAAGCTATCCGAGCATGTTTTTGCAGGACTATCGGCAGGATATTATGTTGGGCTTATCTGGCAGACGGTTATTATTCAACAGTTAGTTAATCCTATATTTGACAACGGTGAATGGTGGCTGATATTCCCGGGAATTCTGGGGCTTCTGATGTTTGCCCGGATGATTCCGAAGTGGTCATGGATCAGCAGAACATCGCTGGCCTTTATATGGGTAGTACAGCCGGGATATATTTAATACAAACATTGCACGGTTTTATATTGCCACAAGTTCTGGCAACGATGGTGGCACTTGATCCAAGCAACGGCTTTGCGGCGACTTTATTAGCACTGATTATTGTAATCGGCGTTATTTCGACATTGATATATTTCTACTTTTCAAAAGAACATACCGGATTTATGGGTGTCACCGCCCGGGTCGGTATCTGGTTTATTATGATCTCATTTGGGGCGCATTTTGGATACACCGTGATGGGCCGTATTTCGCTTCTAATCGGTCGGGTTCAGTTCCTTGTTTATGACTGGGGCGAATCGATCAGGCAGATTTTTTAGATTGAATGATTTTATTAACATTTATAATATCTTCTCCCTGCTAAAACTTTAAAATATCATCAAATGAATTAATAAGAAATATCTCTTGAAATAAATCCGATAAAATTCGAAAAGTTTTATACTTTGTGCAGAGTAGTTAATGAACGATTATTTTAAATGTCTGGAATTATTAATCTTCTGATTTTTTTCTAATTCTGTCTTAGATTGGCGAATTGATGCCTCTAATTCTTTTTGCATAGCTATCAAAGTTGAATCGCCTTCTATTAAATTGCCAAAAAGTTTATTGTAATACTCGGCCCCCTCCAAATCACTTATTGAAACGTGCGACATTCCAAGTGAATAGTAGATATGTGCACGAGAAGAATCTTTGGCAATCAATTTTTCACCATAATAAATCGAGGAGTCATACTGCTCAAGATAAGCATGAATAAAAGTCAAATCATCCAGTATCAGTAATACCGTAGTATCAAACTTATATGCCCGGCGGAGGTCATTGAGGTATTCGTGCGGCTTGTTCATCTCCATATAAATCATACCGCGTTCCCAATAATATTCCTTGCAGTAACGCCTCAGTTGTATGGCATTGTTTATTTGGGTCAGCGCTTTATCCAGGTCGCCCCGCATACATGACAATCTGGCGCTGGTTCGATGATATTCGGCCTCAAATTTATTTGGTTTTGCCGATTCGAGGAACGCGGCACCTAATTCCAGATTACCCCTATGAAGAGCCTCCAGGGCCATTCTGTATTTATTCCAGTCTGGGTTCTGAGAATCGTATTTCCGCCGGTAATATTCATATCGACCAGGTTCACCCTGAGAGATTGAATAATTTTTCAAAACGGTCAGCGATGATAAACCTTTCTGAATATCAAGTTCTAAAAGATATTCAAAATATTCCAAAGATCGAGTTTGATTGAGATTTGTAAGTAAATATGGAACAGGCGATATTATTAGTAATAAAATAAACGATATCAAGAATTTTCGAAACATTACCTGTATGGTACCAGACATAGAAATTATCAGAAATATCATCCCGGCATATGCACTCATGGAAAAAAGATCCCAATCTCTCGGCATCGCCAGTTTCGGATCAACAACCAACAGAAAAAGTAGGCTCCCGGTTGCGGCCAAAAATAAAAATATAAGAAAACGTTTGGTTGTATCGCCCTGATTGCTGCGTCGTAAAGTCATCAGAAAGGGGAGCATAAGCGGCGAGATCAAAATTATCTCATTTAGCATATCAAGAATATGTGCCAAGCTGAATATTGCATATTCGGGATAGTGCGGTTTCCCATCAAATAAAGGTAAAAACATATCCTCAAAGTAAAGATTCGTCTTATATAAATAGAAAAAGAATATGATCGCTATCGTACAAATAACAAATATCAAACCCCGGATTTGAAAACGGAAGCGTTGATATATCAACAACCCTCGTCCATTCGCCAGAGAAAGAAATAGTGCGGCCGGCAATAATATAAACATCTGCATGTGCAACAGAGCGCCGATGAGAAAAAATAACCAGCTCCGACCAAGATAAATGCCTTTCCTTATGAAACAGATACCATTGTACAGAAAGCCCAATAAAAATATCCACAAGATTGGATAAAATTCGGCATATCCGAAAAATAAGAGCAGTCCGCCGGTGAAAAATGATGTAAAAAATATCAACAGCCTTTTTAGTTTATCCTCAGAGGCCGCCTGCGCGATTAAGAAAAAGAACCAGCAGGATACTGCTCCAGACAAAACGGAGACAATCTGGAAAGCTCGGATCGCACCCGGTTCACCATCAATGCCAACAATCGATCTGATCATGAACATCAATTCTATTATGCCTACTTCACTCCACTTGTATGATATGAAAGCAGTTAGGCGATGAAATATATCCTGGTGTGGCATCGGGCTCTGAATCAAAACATATCCGTCACCTAAAAAATGAGTGGGTGCGGAAAAGGCTATAAAAACAACAGAGGCAATAGCGGTAAATATAAATCTATTCAAATATTTAAACCGGTTCTCAAAAAAAAGCTCATTAAAATGATCGCTCAATGCTTCGCCCCACTTTTCGGCAGGTTTCAAATAGGGGAAAACCAGTGCCATTAAAGAAATCAAAATAAAAAAGAAAGAGTATATTACGGGCAGGAAAATAAGATGATTAAATCCCCAGGTTCTCGTCTCCGGGAAAAGATATGGAATCATCCTTAATAAGACCGTTACAAGAAGTGCAATATATACAATTAAAAATCTTGACTTATTGTTTTCCATAAAATAAAATTTAATCTTTTTTTATACAAACCGGAAACGTAATATTCAATAATATGTAAGTTTTCAAAATTTTTGGAATGTTTTTATTTGAATAATTAAGAGATACTACTATTCCTGTCAAGCAGGTGTATATCAGAAATCATAAGATTCAAACTATATACATTAAATATAATTACACTGTTTCTGCCACAAATATTCTTTGTAGCTTTCTGTGAAACCGATTGAATCATACAATTTATTGGCCGCAATCATATCACCCGTACTGACATAGACATCTTTTGAACCAAGCGCTTTTAGTCGATTCAATCCTTCTATCATCAAAGCTTTTGCAAGACCTTTTCTTTGATGGTCGGGATGTGTACAAACCGGCTCGAAAATGCCATATAAATTATCCCGATTATATGGAATCCCGGCATATGCTGCGTATGATCCATCCGGCGCTAGAGCAACCAGGTCCATATCTTTGCAATACGATGGTGCATGTTTGGAAAATATCTGAAATTCATCAGCAGTGTGAAAATCACGATTAAAAGTGGCATTTATTAAATCAGCCAGCTTTTGACAATCATCGATATTATCACCATGAACGATATCGAGAGTGTAACCATCCGCCAATTCCGATTTAGGTAGAGACTGATTGCCAAAATGAAGCCGCCGGAGGACACCGCCCGATTCCGTTTTTTCATATCCCCGTTTTTCAAGAATTAGTTTACGAGGGGAATTATACTCAAAAACAAAAATATTTAAGCTTCGCTTTCCACTTTTCTCAATCTTTAAAAGATTTTTCTCGGCCCAAACGATCATCTCTTCTTCCACAAAACGAAAATCGGGATGTAATTGAAGAAATGCATTGCCTTTTCCTTCTGGATGGACCACACCGACCAACTCTCCATTATCAGTTTCTCAGACTCTTACTTGCTTCTCCCAGTTTGAGTTCCAGTCGGATGTTTTGGCATAAAATCTCCATCCATCCCAATGCCTGACTTCCCAGTTAAATCCGATCGGCGTAATATCGTAAGTGTCATCCAAAAGCCGACGGATTTTCCAACAATCATCATCGCTTTGAAATTGCCGGGAGATAATAGGAAATTGTTCGGATATACCCATACTCAACCCTCCCATAGAATAAGAAAAATAAATTAGTAATTCAATTTGCGAAATTATGCCAGAGCCATCAGTTTGCCAAGGCTATCATAAAATGCCGGAATCATATCAGTTAATGAAACAGAGACAATATCGTTGATTGATAATTTGTCACCGCCGACTTTGCCGATTGCCGAGACCGGAACATTATTCTTAATGCAAAGCTCAACTAATTTTTCGCCGTCGTTTTTATCAACCGAAACAATAATTCTCGATTGTGTCTCACCAAACAGCAAACAATCGGCACGTAACTCTTCATCAATATGAATCTGTGCACCGATAGCCTCTTCTTTATTGGAGATACAACATTCGGCCAAAGTAACGGCCAGACCACCATCAGCACAATCATGCGCCGATTTGATAATACCGGATTTTATCGCCTCACGAACCGTATCCTGAACATCCTTTTCAAATTGTAAATCAAGCTCAGGAACCGGGCCAGTGTTTTTGCCAAAAATAGTATGGATATATTCCGAGGCACCTAACTCTTCTTTGTTTTCACCAATAAGATAAACCAGATCACTTTCATCTTTGAACCATTGGGTGGTGATATGTTTTAAATCATCGACAATTCCGAGCATCCCGATGGTCGGAGTAGGAAAAACCGCTCGATCTTTATCCTGATTGTAGAAGCTGACATTGCCGCCGGTAACCGGTGTATTAAACATCCGGCAGGCTTCGCCCATCCCGGCTATCGCTTCGGAGAATCCATAATAGATATCCGGTTTATACGGATTGCCAAAATTCAAACAATTTGTAATAGCAACCGGCCGTGCGCCGGAGCAGGTCACGTTGCGGGCCGATTCGGAAACAGCCTGTTGTGCGCCAACCCGCGGATTGAGATAACAGTAACGGCCGTTACAATCGGTTGCCATCGCCAGTGATTTATCTGTTTTGCGAACGCGAAGGACGGCTGCATCGGAGCCTGGTGCAACAATGGTATTGGTCCGGACCT
>JAUVBC010000310.1 GCA_030591405.1 Candidatus Zixiibacteriota bacterium | reverse complement strand
CATGCGACACCACCGCCACCATCCGGCCGAGATTAGCCTGAGACTGTGAGCGAATAAGCGAACGTTCGGTCGCGCTGATTTTTCTTTGTACCAGAAAAAACAGTATCCCAAACAATACACCGATACCGATCGACACTGCGGTTGATATATAGAGTGAGCGACGCAGACTGAGAAGATCGTCGGCATAGTCAACATCAGCTTCGATACCCAACACAAAATGAGTATTGCCAGTGCTGTCGACCAGAGGTGCAAAAGCCGATTTCAGAATAAAATCATCGGTGCGGTAGCTAGCCGTAACCGAGGAAAAATAATTTTCCCCTCTATTAAAAAAGGCCGAATCGATCGCCTCTCTGTTTAATGATATCAGATAATAAATTGAATCTTCAACGAGCGAGGTTGTCACCAGATAATTATAATCGGCATTAAGGATAAATACTTCTGACAAAGAATCGGCCGCTTTGATCTGTTCCAGTCGATCAAGCGCTTTTTCGTAAGCAGATAAATACCCATCATCCAAAGCAGAAACTGTTCCGCCATCAAAACCGGACGCACCGAGAACAACGAGAGAGCCAAGTCGTCGAGAGAGCTGTTCCTCAAAACTAACTTCAGTTTTTGCATAGAACAGCCACCAGGTCAGATTGACAATAACTATTAACAGGCCGGTAAAAAATATTACCGTTGTTGAACGTCGATTAAAAGAATTCATTCTTTAATAATCAAGATTCTTTATTTCCAAATCAAGCGGAATCTGAATATTAAAATTGGAAAAATTTATTTTCAAATAGATTTAGAGAAACAATCTGATTATTTCTCTTTCTTTCCCGACTAATTTTCCCTTTACTTAACCCGATAAAGAAGTTAAATTATCAGGCTTTAAACTAATAATTTGCGGTGATTATGAAATGAAATTTGACCAACTAAAAGACTTTAGTATCCCGGAACTGGAAGAGAAAGTTCTCAAATTCTGGGATGAAAAAAACATATTTAAAAAATCGTTAGAGGCGGCCAAAGCTCGTCCTCATTTTGCTTTCTATGAAGGTCCGCCGACCGCCAATGGCCGACCGGGCGTGCATCATACGATCTCCCGAACTATTAAGGATGTTATCTGCCGTTATAAATCGATGAAAGGGTTCCGCGTTGATCGTAAGGCCGGCTGGGACACCCATGGATTACCGGTTGAAATCGAGGTGGAAAAGGCTTTACAACTTGACACTAAAGCGAAAGTTGTCGAATACGGCATTGAAAAATTTAACGCCAAATGTAAAGAATCGGTCTTTAAATATCTTGACGACTGGAATGAGATCACCCGCAAAATAGGATATTGGCTTGATCTTGAGGACGCCTACGTCACGCTCACCAGTGAATATATCGAGTCGGTCTGGTCGATTCTGAAAAACTTCTTTGATCGGGACTTGATATATAAAGGATTCAAAACAGTTCCGTTCTGTCCTCGCTGTGAAACCGGTCTGTCAAGTCATGAAGTCGCACAGGGATATGCCGAAGTTTCCGACCCCTCTATCTTTATCAAAGTGAAGGCAGCCGATGCCGATTATTCGTATCTGGTCTGGACTACTACTCCCTGGACACTGCCATCAAACGCCGCTCTTTGTATGCGTGCGGACGCCAACTACGCTCTGGTCGAATTCGAAGGTGAAAAGCTGGTTCTGGCCGAAGCTTTGATTTTGAAAGTTCTCGGCGGAGAAGTAAATATAATTGAAGTAAAAAAAGGGTCTGAATTTCTAAATAAAAAATATGTCCCGATTTTTGATATTTTCAAAGATAAAGCCAACAAAGCATTTTATATAATCAATGCCGATTTTGTCACTCTTGAAGATGGCTCCGGCATTGTCCATGTCGCACCCGGATACGGTGCCGATGATTATGAGGTCGGTCAGAAATTTGGACTTCCGATCCTGCAGGCGGTTTCCGGCAACGGTTATTTTATCGAGACCGCCGGTAAATATGCCGGTAAATATTTCAAGGATACTGATCCAGAAATAACTGAAGAATTAAAAAGCTCCGGAAGATTATTGAAAACCGAAATTTACATTCATAATTATCCGTTCTGCTGGCGCTGTGATTCACCTCTGATATATATCTCGCGTGACTGTTGGTATATTAAAACTACTCAGTTTAAAGAGCAGTTGATAAAAAACAATAACGCCACCAACTGGTATCCTGATGAAATTCGGGTTGGCCGGATGCTCAACTGGTTGGAAAACAATGTTGACTGGGCACTCTCACGGGAACGTTTCTGGGGCACACCGCTGCCGATTTGGATCTGTGACAAAGAATCCTGCGGACACAAAACGGCAGTTGGATCGATTGAGCAGCTCAGAAAAGAAGGTATCAATGTTCCAGCTGAGCTTGAACTGCACAAACCGAATATCGATTATATCAAGCTGACCTGTGAAAAATGCGGCGGCTCTATGACCCGTGTCACCGAAGTGATCGACACCTGGTTTGACTCCGGTGCGATGCCGTATGCCCAGTGGCATTATCCGTTTGAAAACAAAGAGATGTTTGAAATAAAATATCCGGCCGATTTTATTTCCGAAGCGGTAGATCAAACACGCGGCTGGTTCTATTCATTGCTGGCAATCTCAACGATGCTTTTTGATAAACCTGCTTTCAAAAATGTTATTGTTATGGATATGATCCTCGATGCCAATGGCAAAAAGATGTCGAAGCATAAAGGAAATATGGTCGATCCATTTGAAATTATTGATAAACATGGGGCCGATCCGCTTCGCTGGTATATGCTTAACAATTCCAATCCATGGTTGCCGACCAAATTTGATGAAGAACAATTAATTGAGGTTATCAGAAAATTCTTCGATACTCTGAAAAACTCATACGGATTCTTTGCTCTTTATGCCAATATCGATAATATCGCCGAGCGAGCATCCAAAAATAACAAATCGGTCTCAGAATTTTTGGAGAGTCTCGCCGGTGAACCGAATCTAACTGACCGCTGGATTATTTCCCGTTTTAATTCTGTGGTCAAAAATATGACCGACCGTCTCGACAACTATGATTTAACCCCGCCGACCAGAATTGTAACCGATTTTGTCATTGACGATCTGTCCAATTGGTATATTCGCCTTAACCGCAGACGGTTCTGGGCTCCAGGAGATGATCCATCAAAGATGCGGGCCTATCTGACACTTTATTCGATTCTGTACGGAACTT
>JAUVBC010000178.1 GCA_030591405.1 Candidatus Zixiibacteriota bacterium | reverse complement strand
TTTCATAATATCAACCATAAACTTTAGAGCAATAAATAGCAGCAAAATTGCCACAATGGCCGACAACCAGCTTGAATCACCAAGTAGATCAATGATAAATTTGGCAACCGGCTTGGTAATGACATTAATTGGAGAGGCAAATTGTAATCCTCCGGCATTTTCAAAAGCAGATTCCAAAAATAGGGCAGTGCGGCCAAGAAAATTGGTAAAATACTGAATCGGGAACAGTAATATGACAGCCAGGACATTATAGATATCATGAACAATGGCCCCGCTGAAAGCTCTTCCGAATTCCTGCGACCGATTAATATGAGCCAATGAAACCATTGTATTGGTTATTGTGGTGCCAATATTGGCCCCCATCACGATAGGAATGGCACCTTCAATAGAAATCAAACCACCGGCGACCATCCCGACCACAATTGACGTTGTCGTCGAGGATGACTGAATAATTGAAGTTGCCAGAATTCCGATAAACAAGCCAACAATAGGATTGGAGGTAGTAGTAAGAAGGGCTTCGGCAAAGTCTTTACCAAATAGCTTAAATGCATCCCCCAAAAGAGTGATTGATAATATAAAGAGATATAGACCTATCAGAAGGCCAATAGGTTTCCATAAAGATTTAATATTGATTTTTACAGGACGAGACAGGAAATCGAAAAATTTACTCACATCTGTTCCCGCCATTTAAACGACTTTTGATCTCACGAATATTTTCATTCATCATTTTGAGGCGAATATATTATTGACCATAACTTAAGTCAAGCAATTAATAAATATAGATTGAGGATTTGTTCGATTTCAGATTAAGATATAATGCCCCAATAAGTTATTGGGGCATTCATTGCAATTTTACTATTTTGACATCTTTTGAATGGCCCAAGCCAGTCTTTTACCATACTCATAACATGCGGTCAGGCAGTGTTCATTAGGCCCATCCTTGCCTTCATTGCCAACCTGAGCGAAGGGACCCCATTGATTGGCACCTTTTCCATATCCCGGCATATCATTAACAAATCCAACCATCGCCATTCCAAGCTCCAATAAAGTGGAATAAAGTGAGATCTGAGTCAATTCAATGCCTGAGGTAAATCCGCCACCTGACACAAAAACTCCGCCAACTTTATTTTTGGCTGTTGAATTCATCCAGATCCGACCTGTTTTATCAAGAAAAGCTTTCATCTCATCGCCGATTGATCCCATCCGAACCGGTGAGCCCAATAAGACGGCATCATATTTCAAAATATCATCAGGGTTCGTTTCGGAGGCGACCGATAGATTGACCTCTACTCCTGATTCTTTCAAGCCTTTTTCAACAGATTCTGCCATCTGCTTGACATGTCCATAGGCAGACTGATAAACAATAATCGCATTCATAATGAATCTTTCTCTACAATAATATTATTTTATTGCAAGTATTAACGAGAGCGGGGAAAATATATTTGTGATTATATTTGTGTTATTTTACTGATTATCGAAAAGACGTTTATTTTCAGCTTCTGCAGATTTATCAATATCATCGCTCTTCAAAGAATCTTTGGAATTTTTGGTCTCCGCCTCTTCGACCGCAACCGGTAGAAGTAAAATTCCAACTTCAACCCCTTCACGAAGAACAATCAAATAAACACCGTCTGAATCAAGTTTGGCAATGATTTTGCCCATCAGATCACGAGTGCTTCTGACAACCTCACCATTAACTCTTTTGATCAAGTCGCCAATTTGCAGACCTGCGGCATAGCCAAATCCCAGGGTATCTACATCAACAACTTCAAACAAACCAAGCGGAGATTTTATGACCGAAAAACCAAGTCTTCCCCCACCGGCTGAGAGTATCGTCGGTTCAGCTTCGACCGGTTTATCTGGTTTCGGACGAACAAAACTCGTCGGACGAGTCAAATTAACCAGAGCCGAATTATAGGGCTCATTGGCGAGATAGGTCACCAGCGGTGTTTCCGATGTAAGCAGCCAGTTATGTCGAAAATGATTCTCGTAAGTGTTCCATCCCGGATTGTGTCTTTTCCAGCTTTCGGTAGATAGAATCAATTCCAGACTGTCAGGCTGAATTATATGTTCAGCGGTCGCAATCGCAAGATTGGTTGCGATAACATCAAATCTATAAGCGCTCTGTTGCAGCAAAGGATGATCCCAGAGATAATGCTGGATAGATTTTGGATCGCTCACCTGCTGTATATTTCGCCCGGAAAGAAGCATTATTAAATTCATCAGTTGATGTAGTCCGGTTGGGGCCGCTTCGACATAATTTGATGTTTTGATACCTTCCAGAGGAAACAGGGCCGGGTCATACAATCGGTCGCAAGGAAGATATTTCATCAGATGAATTTTTATATCCTGTTCAACCCATTCAATCCCGGAAAGTGAAGTCATTGTCGTTAAAATCGCATAACCGACACTATCCCAGACAGCATAAAAAACCGAATCGTTGCGATTTACAAATCTTATATCCCGTCTGATTTCCTGTTCATTTTCATAATATAGCGGATAAAAAGCCCGCATCAGATTTAGATTATCAATTGTGAATTCGACTTTGGGAACATCGGGATAGATGTTATCAATTGCAAATTGAGTTATATCGAATTGATTAGTCGTGTCCTCAGTTACCTGATCCTGCGCAAAAAGTACCGAACCGGCGAGAATAATAGCCATTATTAAAAGCTGTTGTTTCATGACTGCTAAATTAGAGAAATAACCAGAACAAAATCAAGTAAATATTAGAAAAATTAAATTAGTTTGCAGGAAGAATATCCGGCTGGTTTTTAATATCTTCGGAAAGTTCTTTATTCCGAAGTTCCAGATAAAAATAAGTGAACAACGAATTAAAAAATGTCCCGAGAAAACCTTCAACAACAATAGCGACAGATAAAAAGACCGGCAGGATGACAACAAGTGCAATAATCATAAATGGCGTTGACCAGGCACCAATGATAAAAGCTGGAATGGCAAAAATAACTGCAAGAATGATTCCACCGATGATAATTGCTATCCAAAGAAAGGCAGTTATAATAAAAATTATAATATTTGGTCCCAAATTATTTTTAAAAAGCCGAAAAGCGACGCGGATTGCTTCAAAAACATGAGTTCCATTTATAACAATTTCTCGTTGCGCCAGTGAGTAAACATTCGAAATTAAAAAGGTGGCGATAATAGCAACCGGAATAAAGACAAGCAAAAACAGAAGGCCAAAAGCCTTAAAAGCAATTATAAATAGTATCAATGGTATAACCATCAGGGCAAAAAACAGACCCGTGGCAAGAAAAGTTAAAAAGAACAGGCCAAGAAATTGCCAAAAGTGTCTGGCTCCTGATAAGAATAGTTCCTTCAATTTATGACTGTCGCCATTTTCAACCCGAACCACACCCTCTATCAATCCAGCCACTGATATCAAATACAAAACAAAAAATGCCAATCCCAATAGCATGAAGAAGCTTACCAGAGCAATCCCCAAAGCTATTCCGGGACCGCTGGTCATCCAATCAACAATGCCCTCAATAAAATGGGGATCAAAATCAAAATTATTGCTCCAATCATAATTGCGAGAAATTTGCGGAAATTTATCCTCAATCCCGCCGAAATAACCCCAGGTGGCAGTAAAAAAACCAAGAACCCAGAATATTTTATGTTGCCAGGACAGATTGAAAGCGCGATTTATTAATCCAGTATAATCCATAATTACAATCTAATAATTATATTTCGAATTGAATTGCAAGATAAAAATGGCGAATCTCCGCTCAGTCAACTTAATACTAAACGGCTGGAACACTATTGCCGTTATAAATTTTTCCGTCTTTTAGCTTTATTAATCTCTGGCAATGGTTACCAATATTATTGTCATGAGTTATTAGAATAATCGTATGACCATCTTTCCATAACTGATCGAATAGTTTAATAATATCACCGCCCGATTTGCTATCGAGGTTACCGGTCGGCTCATCGGCCAAAATTAAATTCGGTTTATTTGCCAGCGCCCGGGCGATAGCGGTTCTCTGCATCTCTCCGCCTGACATTTCGGTTGGTTTGTTATTTGCCTTGTCAGCCAGACCGACTTGAGCCAGAAGTTCCATAACTCTCTTTTTTCTCTGTTTCCCTTTTATTCCGGCAAACAGCAATGGGACTTCAACATTTTCAAAAGCGGTAGCATACGGAAGAAGATTAAAAGCCTGGAACACAAAACCAACTTTTTTATTGCGAACCTCAGCCAGATCATTACTTGAAAGGTCCCTTACATTGATTCCCTCAAAAAGATAGTCACCGGTTGATGGGATATCGAGACAGCCAAGAATATTCATCAGGGTTGATTTACCCGACCCGGATGGTCCCATAATTCCGATATATTCATTGGCGCCAATATTAAGATCGATACCACGCAACGCTTCAAAAGCAACTTTACCGGTATTATATTTTTTCCGAACTTCATTCATTTCTATCATAGTTGATACCTCAAATTCATCATTCGTATCTTAAAGATTCAACCGGATTAACCGAGGCTGCTTTCATCGCCGGGAAAATACCGGCGATAAATCCAACCACCCCTAAAATCGCAATAACAATCAGTCCGATTTCAAATGAAACTGTCGGACGGCCCATAAAATCAAGGACTTCACTTTCAATCGGAATCCGTTTAAAACCTTCGGTCAAAATATAGCTGATCGACATCCCAGTCGCACCGCCAACCCCAACTATTAATATAGATTCTATCAAAAATTGAAATAAAATATAGCTTTTTTTGGCACCAAGTGCCATTTTGACCCCGATTTCTCTGGTCCTTTCCTTGATAGAAACGTACATAATATTGGCAACTCCAACCCCGGCAATTAAAAGCGACATCCCGCCAATCAGACCCAGAAAAATCTGTATCCCCAGCATAATATTATTCATCTCCCGGGCTGAGGCGACAACATCCCAAAGGCTAAGCGCCTGTTCATCGGCTGGATCGAACTTGTACTTGGCTCCCATGACCTCAAATAATCTTTTTTCAATCCCTTCCATATTATCAAATTCATAAGGTTGATAGATTATATGATTGAAATATCTAAATCCGTATAGCGCTGAAAAAGTTGTTGCAGGAATCGAACCGACATTTTCATCGGGGCCGTTATACATCCCCATCTGAATCTTATCTTTCATCACTCCGATAACCGTAAATGGAACCGAGTTTAATTTAATCTGCTTACCGATCGGGTCCTCATCGCCAAAGAGTTTTTCTTTCATAACCCCGCCCAGGAAAATCATTCTTCTTTTTTTATCGATATCGATATTATTTATAAATCGGCCACCTGCCTCAGGAAAATGGCTTCGAATATCTTCATAACATGGGTACACCCCGGTTAGCCGTTCACTGAAAATTTTATCGCCATATTTATAATTTACTCCCCAGCGGACATATTCTCCGGCCAC
>JAUVBC010000053.1 GCA_030591405.1 Candidatus Zixiibacteriota bacterium | reverse complement strand
TGAGTGAAGGTTTCGGTTTGGGAGATGGACTCGGAAAAGATGTCTATACAGAGATGTTTGATCAGGACCTGGCGATGAAGATGGCCGGTGTTGGTGACAGATCGATGGCGAGTCAATTATACAAATCGCTGGAAAAAGTTTTGGAACAGCAATTTGATGGTGAACAGACCGAGAAGGTGAATCTGAATAATTCATTGCCTCAAAAAAGCTATCTCAAAATTAAAGCCGAAGAACCGGAGATTAAAAGGATTTCGAAAGTACAGCCAGCGGTCAATACTATTAATGTGTCCAAAGGTGAGTATGACTCAATAATAAGACAGGTCGCCAAAAAATATAAGCTCAATCCAATGCTGGTAGCGTCGGTAATAAAAGCCGAATCCAACGGCGATCCCAGAGCTGTATCAACGGCAGGAGCGAAAGGATTGATGCAGCTGATAGATTCGACCGCCTCGGATATGGGTGTGCGCGATGTTTTCGATCCTCATGAAAATATTGAAGGCGGAGTAAAATATTTAAGAAGAATGATAAATCAATTCGGTGATATAAAGAAAGCATTGGCTGCCTATAACGCCGGACCCGAAGCGGTGAAACGATATGAGGGAGTTCCCCCATACCGCGAAACCAAAAATTATATCGAAAAGGTTCTTAAAAACCTGTCCGGTCAAAAACTATATGATTAGTAACCGACAGGCCTAAAGAGATTTAAACAGATGCCGAACATTATAAGTGAAAAGAGTTCAAACTCGAAACTGGTGTATGAGCTGATTGAAATTCTCAAGGAGGAAGCGTCTCTTTTTGGAACGTTTCTTGAATTGCTTGAGCAACAGCAGCAGGCACTGGTTAAGAATGATCTTGAAGAGATAAACAGGATCACCGGCTTACAACGTGAAAAAGCCGTAACAAGCAGGAGGCTGATTAACAGGCGCGAGGAAGTTATCGGAAAACTGACATTGGATGGAGCGTCCAGCGAAGATCTTACTATTTCAAGACTGATAGATTCAGTCGCATCGGGGCAGGCAATAGTTTTGGGGCAACTACGGAATTCCATTCTTGATCTTAATAATAAGATAACAAAAGTCCGCAATCAGAATGCCATGTTGATTAATCGTTCACGTGAAAACATTGTCAAAACGATGGAACTGATAAGCCGCATTGGTGCTCCTGACACCGGCTATCAGGATAAAGGGAAAGTTGAAAGTATGCGAACCAATATAGCTGTAGACAGGAGGGCCTGATGGCTGGATTATTCAGCGGTCTTGAACTTGGCAAGAGAGCCCTGGCAACTCATCAGCTCTGGCTCAATACTATCGGTCATAACGTTGCTAACGTAAATACTCCCGGGTACAGCCGACAGCGGGTTACAACTTCAACTTCGACCCCCGAAGAGCATCGGGCGGGGATGATAGGCACCGGTGTTAATGCCACTGCGATCAGAAATGTTCGTGATCTGTTTTTAAATAAACAATTTCGCGATGAAAATAAAAATTTGGGACAATGGGCCTCTCAGGAAAAGATGCTGACTAGGGTGGAAGGGATATTTATGGAGCCCAGCAGTGATTCTCTTGGCGGTCTTATGGAAAAATTCTGGACTGGTTGGATGGATCTCGGTAATAATCCCGAATCGATTGCGGCTCGTACTGCTCTCAAGGAACAGGCTAATCTTTTAACAACTGGATTTCATCGTCGGTACGATCAGTTAGCTGAATTGCAGAAATCAATCGATATTGATGTTGAGCTAATTGTCAACAAAGTCAACAGTATCACCGATGAAATAGCATCGCTTAATAAACAGATTTCCCGAGCGGAACTGGGTGGCATCTTTGCCAATGATCTGCGCGATCGCAGGGGCCTGATGATCGATCAGTTGTCACAATTTATTGATGTGAATACAGCCGATCAGGCCAATGGAGCTACTTTGGTTTATGTCGGTGCGCTGATGATTGTTGATGATTCTGATGCAATTCATCTTGATACCCGCGATTTAGCCGGTAAAAGTTTTGTTACCAGCGAGGTTGTCTGGGAAGGGACGACCAAAAAGGTGCAGAATTACAATGGCGAATTAAAAGGTTTGATGGAGATGCGCGATAAAACCATTCCGCAGTACATGAACGACCTTGATGTTCTGGCCGAAACACTGGTCACAAAGGTTAATTCTGTTCACTCACTCGGATATGATCTGAATAATACAACCAATATAGACTTTTTTGATGCAAACTTCTTATCAGCCGGAAATTTACGGTTGTCGCAGGATGTAACAAATAATGTTACAAGAATTGCGGCCTCCCAGTCGGGTGCTGTTGGTGACAATAGTAACGCTCAGGCGATTGCCGATTTAAGAAAATCGCTTTTTATGACCAGAGGCACCGCAACCATGGAGGAATTTTATAATACTATTGTCGGACAAGTCGGAATTGATACCAACAAGGCGATTCAATTAAGGGAAAGCCATACATTGTTGGTCGAACAACTCGAAAATGCCCGGCAGTCTGTTCAGGGAGTTTCACTGGATGAAGAAATGACTCAAATGATAAAATACCAACACGCGTTCGATGCCGCCGCCAGAGTTATCACAACTGTTGATCAGGCGCTGGAGACGGTCATCAAGAACATGGGCGTGGTTGGTAGATAAAACTAAAACTTGGTAAAAACATACCACGGAGGGTGTTTTGTTAATACTAACAAGGAAGTTAGGTGAATCGATTACAATTGGTGACGACATCAAGGTCACTGTTTTGGGAGTATTCGGACGACAGGTCCGAATCGGTATCGACGCACCTGCAAAAGTAGTTGTTCACCGCGAAGAAATTTATGTGAAGATCCAACAGGAGAATAGGAAGGCGGCAAAATCGGTTAAGCAGGATCTGGTGAATGTGATGAAAATATTGAAAAATAAGCTATCAAAAGATACGCCAAAAAAGAAGCCGCCGGATATTAAATACAAAGAGAATAAAAATAGTTATGGGCAGGGTAACAGACGAACACCGTAAGCGATAAGATAAAGAAAATAAATTTTCGCCAAGGTAGTGAATAAATTTTAATGATTGGGGTTGCGAATAATGCGTGTCACAAATAATATGATTTCTGATCAGGTTGTCTCTAATCTGGCTCGTTCATTGGAGCAGTTTATGAACAAGCAGATTCAGATGTCAACCGGACGCAAGCTGAATAAGCCGTCTGATGACCCCATCGGTATTCAGAAAGACCTGCGTTATCGAAATGTCCTGACCGATATTACTCAGTTTAAAAGGAACATCTCCAGTGCCGGTTCGCTACTGGCGACCTATGATAACATCCTGGGGAACATGAAGGATATTGTTCAGTCGGCCAATGAGCTTACCGTTGGATTATCAAACGATACCTATGATGCTGTCGCTCGGAACGCAGCGGCAAACGAAATCGAATCATTATATACGCAGATGATTGATCTGGTCAATTCCACTTTGGAGGGTCGACAAATATTTTCAGGGCATTTGACCAGGACCGCCACTGTTGAGGAAAGTGCTTATGGAGTCAGGTATCTTGGCGATACCGGTTTGACCAATATTGAAATTGAGAGTAACTCAAAACTAGGAATTAATTTACTTGGCTCTGATATTCTGTTTCAGCCATTGTCCACTTTGGGCGAAGATGCTGATTTGAAATTGGGTCTGGCTGCTACCACATTACTGGCCGATCTTGGATTGGGTAATGGGATAGATTTAACATCCGGTGCCTTACCCGGGCAGTTTACCATAATAGATAATAATATGGGGATCAATGTTAATATTGATCTGAATCTTTTGCCGGTCGATCCAACTCTTAATGATCTAATAACGGAAGTAAACAGTCAGCTCACCGCCGCTGGTGTAACCAATCTTACTTTGGATTATGGGGAAGAGGGTAACAATCTGCGATGGCTGGCCACCGATACCGGTGATATTACGGCCAATACCGCATTACAAAATCTCAATGGTGGTCAGGGTATAGATTTGTCAACCGGACGCATTAGTCTGCATAATGCTGATAACACAACCAATTTTGAAATTGATATCTCCGGTGCGGTAACGATTGGAGATGTGATAAATATCTTTAATGCCGATCCCAATGTGATCGCCAATGGCCTGTCGATGGCTGTTAGTGCAGATTCTAAGGGGTTGACAGTTTCCGATCCTTTACCTTTGGAAGGATTGATAATAGGCGATGTTTCCGATACAAGTCAAACGGCTGCTAATCTTGGATTGATAGGCGCAATTGACGCCGCCTTAATTCAATCGACAGACTTGAACCCTATTGCTGATTTTACTGCTTCCGAGGCGGTAGCTGACCAGACGATCCTGAGCGATCTTGGCCTGCTTGGAAGCTTTAACAATGTGAATATAGGCGCTGCTATTCCTCCGCGATTGACGCTTACCGATCAATTGAGCATGCTTGATCTCGGTAACGGTTTTAATTTGGGTGAGTTTCGTATTTCTCAAGGTAATAGCTTTATAAATCTAAATTTTGCCGATCCAGCTATTGTGACAATTGGAGATGCTATCGATGCCATAAATAATTCAGGGCTAAGTGTTCTTGCATCAATAAATGCTGCGGGAACCGGAATTCAGATTGAATCAACAAGTAACACCGAAACATTGATTATCGAGGAATGGAACGGTGGAAATACTGCTCATGATCTCGGTATCTATGGTTCGCCAGATATTTTGGGAACAATGCGAATATTATCTGAAACATTTAAAAATAATGACGGCGAAGCGGCCGGAAAGCTCATCGGAAATTTAACTGAAGGAATAAACCATTTATTAAATCACCGGGCAAATGTTGGTGCCAAGGTTATCAGGCTGGAATCTGCGAATAGAAGATTAACTGACCTTGACTTTAATTTCAACCAATTGCTCAGTGAAATAGAAGATGCCGATCTAACCAAGCTGGTTACGGATCTGGCTATGAAAGAAAATAGTTATCAGGCTGCCATGTTAGCGGCGGCCAAAATAATACAGCCGTCTCTGTTAAACTTCTTGCAGTAAGCAGGCTGATAAGGAAGGGCTTATGAGAATTACAACATTAAGATTTGGCGAATTGGAAATTCCGGATGACAAAATCATTCACATGGCCAAACCTGTCCTTGGTTTTGAACAGCTTAAAAAATTCTGTATTATTGAGGGGGAAGATTTTGAGCCATTTCTCTGGTTTCAATCGGTTGAGGAACCTTCAGTGGCATTTATTATTATCAACCCGATATTTTTCCATCCGGATTATCAGATTGAGGTCAATCCCAAAGAGATTGAAGAATTGGATGTGAGTGATGTCAAAATGGTTGAGACATATGTGATTGTTTCTATCCCATCTGATCCCAAAAAGATGAGTATTAATCTCAAGGGTCCGATACTTATCAATACTAAAACCAGAAAGGCAAAGCAACTTGTTTTGGTAAATTCAACATATAAAGTAATACATTATATGATGGATAGCAAGACAGAGCCAAGCAGGAAGATAGAAAAAAGAGAATTGGCCGGGGCAGTATAAGAGAGTCCCCCATGTCAACCAATAAAAATAAAAAAAAGAAATTGTCAGGCAAAAAACCTGCTTTTGCCAAAGTTCAAACTAATTGCAGGAAAAAAAGCATACCAAATAAATCTAACGATTTAGCCGCAAATTTCCATAAGGCACGTTTGCTTTATGCCCAGAATCGGTTTCCCGAAACTATCGAGCTTTTGGAAAAACTTCCGTCCGAACTTGTTATGGCCAAAAAAGTCGACAGCCTGGAATATTATCGACTATTGGCATTTTCGTTGACTAATGAAAATGAATTTAACAAGGCGCATGATATTACCATTAAGGCGCTTAAACTTGACGGCAATGACCGTGATTTTTACTTTGTTCAATCATTTATTTCCACCAGCTTCAAAGATTATGAGCGCACCATTGAATGCAGTCTGAAATTTCTTGAATTGTTGAAAAATGATAAATCGAAAGAGAATTTCAAATATCTGAGCAATGGGCAGTTACATCTTCTTTATAATTATCTCGGGTTGTCTTATAAATCCAAAAAAGATTATGATAACGCAGTCAAATATATGGAAATGGCATCTGTTGAATCTCCGAAATATATGCATCCTTATCTGAATCTTGGTAATCTGTACCTTCTGCAAAAAGATTATGAAAACGCCGAAGAAATTATAGAAAAAGGCCTGAAAAACTGTTCTCAAGTACAGGAACTTCTGATTTTAAAGAAGAGCCTGGAAAACAAGGCGACTATTTCGGCATGTATGATAGTTAAAAATGAAGAAGAATTACTTCCCGGCTGTTTGGAATCAATTCGCAACTGGGTTGATGAGATAATTATTGTTGATACCGGTTCCACCGATAAAACGGTCGAAATTGCCAAATCGTATGGTGCCAAAATATATCATCAGGAATGGACCAAAGATTTTTCGTTTCATCGCAATTATTCGATTTCACAAGCGACTTGTGATTGGGTTTTTATTATTGATGCCGATGAGGAGTTTGTTGAGGATGACCTCCCTGCATTAAGACAGGCTACTGCCCAGGATGATTACCGGATTATCTCTTTTAATGTGTTTAATGTGAATAAAGAGACAGGACAGAACACTTCATTTCTTCATTCGATAAGATTATTCAGAAGAGATGCCGAATTGCGCTATGATGGTATTGTCCACAACCAGCTTATGTTTGATCCCGGTGAGAAGGCGCTTCGGTTGGGCACAAGTATCCGCCATTATGGGTATGATCTCACACCCGAAAAAATGAAAGAGAAATTGGCTCGCTCACGTGAATTACTGGAAAAACAGCTTATCGATGATCCCGAAAACTGCTTTGTTCGTTATAATTATGTTCAGCTTTTAAGAAGCAGTGGCAGTCATCCCGATGCCAAAACCTGTCAGCTTATGCTGAAACATGCGACTAAAGCAGTGGAATTAAGTAGAGAAGATAAAAAATATGGTGAAGCGGTCGAATTGATGGCTTTGCATCAGTTGGCAACGACTCATATTTCAATGCAGGAGTATGATAATGCCAGAGAATATTGCGAAGAAGCGCTTGCAATAAAGTCTGATTTTTTGGATGCGCTGCTTTCATTGGCCCACGCCTATACCGGATTAAAAGATTTTGATAAGGCCGAGTTGTACTATAATAAATATATTGAAACCCGTGAAAATTATGACGAGACTGTTGAAGAGATAAATCTTATCCAGATTTATGTTGGTTCAACATACCTTGGCTATTATGGCCTTGGCTTGATTTATGAACTAAAAGGTGATTTTGGTAAAGCGGAAGAGTATTATCTAAAATCATTAGAACATCTTGACAAGTTTCGTGATGTGCTTTTGAGGTTGGCGCGAATTTATCTTGACCGCAAAGATTCCGATCTGGCGCTCGAATATATAAATAAGCATCTTGAATGGCAGCCAGATTCAGATCTGGCTAATCTCTACAAATCAGAATATTTCGCTCAGAATAGCAATAAAATCGAAACCGATTTATATCTCAATAAAGCGTTGGAGCTTACTGAAAACAGCATTGAAGTTCATGATCGGGCCGCCAAATTCCTGTATAATATGGGCGAGTTTGAGCGAGCCATTCCAGTTTTAAAAAAATTGATTGAGCTATTACCGGAATCAGACAAGAATATAAAAAATCTTGCAACCAGTTATTATAATATCGGTGAATTCGAAAATGCCGAAACATATTTTGAAAAGTATCTTGAATCAAAACCGGATGATTTTGAGGCAATAAACGATTTAGCCAACTGCTATTATAAACGGGCCAATTATAAAAAGGCCGAAGAATATTACTCGAAAGCTCTTGAAAGCAATGATAAGCTGAATCTGATATATAGAAATCTTGGTTTGACCCGGCTTCAATTGGGCAAAATCAAAGAGGCTTTGATTCTTCTGGAAAAATATTGCGAAAGTTCCCCTGAAGATGTTGAAATTGAGTTAATTATAGGCTCCAGCAATTGCCAGCTGGGTCTCTATTCCGAAGCGATCCCACATTTAGAAAAATACCTGTTTTTTAACAAAAACAATATTTCAGGTCTGTTTAATATATCCGAATGCTATTATCATCTCGGTTATGCCGATTCTGCGGCAATCGGTTACACCCAAATATTAAAGATTGACCCCGAATTTCAGCCAGCTATTAACCGACTGGGTAAGATTAATTCCGATAAAACTCTTGCGTAATCGACTTCAGCTTAGAATTAAAGCGAATATTCAACATAGCAATCTTATAAAGTTCTGACAGATTATGCCGATTAAAATCTAAGAGAAATAGTAATAATGAATTTGATATAAATTAAAAGAAATAACAAAAAAGTTAAAGCTAACTTAAAAAGCAAAGGGGAGGATGTAAAGGAAACAAAAAATTTCGTTTCGTAACATAGGAATCGTGACATCGGAGTAGTCACCAGGCAAGATCGCCTGGATAATTTTGTGATGGGAAAGGAAATCCCAATCATTTTCAAGGAGGAAGTGATAGATGTCACTACGTATTAATAACAATATCGCAGCGATCAACGCTCACAGGAACTTGGTAAACACTACCAACAATCTGACTAAGTCGATGGAAAAGCTTTCATCGGGTTACAAGATCAATCAGGCCGCCGATAACCCGGCTGGTTTGGTTATATCAGAACAGTTCCGGGCCCAGATTGCAGGTCTTAACCGAGCCATCAGTAACTCGGAAGGATCGATCAACATGATTCAGACCGCTGAGGGTGCCCTCAACGAGCTGAATAACATGCTTATTTCCATGAGAGAGTTGGCCATTCATGCTGCCAACGAAGGATTCAACGATACCGCGCAGTTGGAAGCTGATCAGGCGGAAATTGACAACGCCATTGCGACTATTGACCGAATTGCCGCAAATACGCAGTTCGGAACCAAGAAGCTGATTGACGGCTCCAAAGCCAATACCGCTACTATTACAACCAATAATAGCACTGGCGTTACGATCAAAGATAGTAATCTCTCAACCGGAAACCATTACATCACGACCACCAAGACTGCCGATTCTTCGGCAACTCTTGATACCTCGGCTTATGGTATTTCAATGAATACTGCCATCGAACCGTCGAACCTGACTGAAGACATCCATAATATCGATGTTCTCCAGGCTTCGGCAGGTGCCACCAAGTTATCGTCCTCTTTTGACATGACCGATGCTTTTGGCAATGGTATTACCTTTGCCGCCGCCGCAACCTCAGCGCAGATTACTTCCGCAGCTGCGGTTGCTGCCGCTGCCTCTTCTGGTGCAGCCGGTGACTATACGATGAAACTGAGATATGCCGAATTTGGCGGAAACTCCACTGATCTGCAGACAATTTCTGTTACCATCGCTTCGGATAACACCAGGGCAGAAATCGTCAGTGCGGTTAACACTGCTATCAGCAACAACACCGTTTTGGCTAATAAAGTCGAAGCGACTCTCACTGCTGCTAACGAACTGGTTTTGAAAACCACTAGTTCCGGTTCTGAATACTCAGTTGACGTTAACGAGCAGACCACAACCGCAGCCGCTGCCGCATTTTCGTTTGTGGCCGCCGATTCTCGTGGTTTGTCAGCTAATGATCTTTCAATTACAGTCCGGTCTGAAACCGACCCGCTGGGTCATACCTCGGATGTTCAGTTGACCTTGGCTACTGAATACACTGATCTTGACACCATGCTGACTATGATCAATACTCAGTTTGCTCTTGCCACTGGTGCTGCTGGTCTTGGTATGACTGATGGCGGCGGTGTTGCCAACCTACAGGCGACCAAAGTCGGCAACGATCAGATCCAATTCACTCTATCAGATCACGGTTCTGATTACAGTATTCTGTTCGCACAGAATGGCAGTACCGATATTGGTCAGGCTCACAATGCTCTTGGTGTCACCTATGATGCCAGTTCCATTGTCGGAACCGATGCTTTAATTAGCTTTGATGGTTATGTTAATACAATCACTAAAGTTGATTATGAGTCCACCGTGACAGACAACTCCAATGTCATAATCTCCAGTGGAGCTATCGGAGAAACCGGAACTGGAACCGTTGGCATTTCGTTGACCGCTGGCGAAAACGGTGGTGTTGATATTGGTAATATGTTACTCGATGTCAAGGCGGCGAGCTTCCAGGTCCGTCTCGATGGCAGTAATGCT
>JAUVBC010000165.1 GCA_030591405.1 Candidatus Zixiibacteriota bacterium | reverse complement strand
GCTATTGTTCGATCCATGCGGAGAATGACAATTGGAACAATCTATTCCATTGTGAGTAATATAATCACTTTTATTTTCGTTTGCTTCAAGATCATTAAAATGACAACGCATACATAAAATATTTTGTTCAGCCGCCAATAATGATTTAGTTGGTGAAGCATGCGGATTATGGCAATTAATGCAGGATTTGTCATCATCTAAATTATGATGGTAGGTCTTTTTGTCTTCATCCTTAATGCTTTGATGGCAACCGGTACAAACCGTTTTGGCTCCGGCATTTAATTCAAAGGCAGAGACATTATTTCCTGAAGCATGGCAGGTCCTGCAATTATCCTCCGAAAATGGTTGATGCTGATTCGGCATGAGCAGATTTGGTTGCGATGATGCATGCGCATCATGGCAAGTGATGCAATTTGCCTCCGATAATTGATATCCCTTATGTGCCAGCCTGAAGTTTTCGTCTTCGGTATGACACTCAAAACATAATTTTGGCACATCGGTTAGTAACAATCCCTCATTAGCGGAACTATGAGGACTATGACAACCCAAACAATCGCCGTCCGCCAGCGGTTCATGAATATGTTCCCGCTTCATCCAATTGTCAATGTCGCTATGACATTGTTGACATAATTCGGGCGTTTTCTGTCTGGTAATATTGGCAAAATCGGATGCGTGAGGATCATGGCAGATAATGCAATTATTTTCCAATAGTGGTTGATGAATTTTATCCTGTAGCATATTGTGTTCAAAATCCTCATGACATGATAGGCACAATTCTTCAGTGCTGGTGGCAAGCAAAGAGGCATGTGAGGAGGCGTGGGGGTTATGACAATCTGAGCAAATTCCTGATTCAAAGGCCGAATGGATATGTTTCTTATTTTTAAGAGTTTCCATTTCTTCATGACAGACAAAGCAGACCCCAGGTTCATCAACTTTGATGTTTACTGCAGCGGTTGACATGACAATTAGAAATATGGAACCAAATATTAACAGCGTGGTTTTCATTATTTGCCCTCCGACTCATTAGACTCAACATGGCAGGCATAGCATGATTTACTGTCAAATGGATCATGCTTTATGTTGCGTATCAATCCCCCTTCGTGCGAGACATGAGGATCATGGCACTTTTGACAATCGATCTGACTACCGGCAAGATTGAGATGTAAACTCTTGAAGTCCTTATCGTCGCCATCATGGCATTCAAGACATAAACCGGGAATTGACTCGGTTAGCAACATCTGATTTTTACTATTATGCGATTTGTGACATCCCAGACATTCACCATCTTCTACAGGTGAATGAGCAAATCCATTTGTTATCTGCTCCTGCAGATTGGTGTGACAGGAATAGCAGAGCAGATCGGCCCTATCCAATAATAATCCTTCAATTTTTGAACTGTGCGGGTGATGACATGACATACATTCACCATCCACAACCGGCTTATGACTGCTAGCGATACTAGCCAAATCGGCGCTAAAATCATCATGACATTGGAAGCAGAGTTGGTCCAATTTGTTTTTTAGGAGTTCGGCATTATCTGAAGAGTGAGGCAAATGACATTCATCGCAAGCATGCTCCTCAAAAGGGGGATGGGACATTTGGTCGTCCGGTATTTCAGCCAACGCGGAATGACAGGTAAGACAAAGTTCGTTTTTATCATCTTTTAATAGCGTCGAATGTTCGGAGGCATGAGGCTCATGACATTCGTTACACAGACCGGTTTTTGTTGGTTCGTGCACAGACGCGTCTGCTAACCAGTCGTTGACATCGTCATGGCATTCAGCACATAAGGCACCCCGCTCAGAAGTTGTCAACTTGGCATGATTAGAACCGTGCGGCAAATGGCAATCAAGACAAGAGCCATCTACAAAAGGCGAATGGGTATTTGCTAAAGTTGCGGCGGTTTCCAGGTCAGTATGACACGAGAGACATAAGCTATTTGTCTCCTGGCCCAATAGTTTTTTATCAGACAGACCGTGACCCTGATGGCAATTGGAACAATCTTCCAGAGCCGGCTTATGATTAGAAGCCAATTGTAATTCATTTTTGATTTCGTCATGGCAACCAAGACAAAGCTCAATTGTCGTTTTCGTTAAAATATGTTTTTGTTTGGAGCCGTGGGGATCATGACATTCAAGACATTCACCGGCCGATACCGGGGCATGTATATCATCTCTGTTATTATCAAAAATCTCATGGCATTCCAAACATAGTTCGCCATCATTAATATTAACCCGCAACGGATTGGGACTATTGGCTGGTTCATGACAAACTTCGCAGTCACCCCCAACAGCAGGCTCATGCATAAATGATCCGAGTAATCCAGGTGATTCCGAAGAATGAGCAGTATGGCAGTTAGAGCAGCTGTTATCCCCGACCGGATATTCAAAATGAGCTGCCGTAAACTGCTTTGACGAATAATCGTGACATTCGCTGCAGAATTTATCCGGCTCTCTTTTGAGTAGATATTTATTATCACTGCCGTGTATTTCATGGCAGGTTGAGCAGCCGTTTTTCATAGGTTCATGTTTAAACTTATGATTGAATTCCTCAGGTGCATGACATTTAGTGCATAACTGATCAATGTTTTCTTTAAGCAAACCGTGTTCATTGCTGGCGTGTGGATCGTGACAGACGTTACATCCCTGGTCCCAGATCGGTTGATGTATAAATTGTTTATCGGTTCCCAGACTTTCCTTGTCATGGCAGTCGTAACAGAGTGCAGAGCCGACCTTGGTAAGTCTGAGGACACCGACCAATCCATGCGGTTTGTGGCATGACATACATTCTGCTTTGGCAAACGGCTGATGCTTGACAGTTCCTTCAAACTCGCCTTTCTCATGACAATCAAAGCAGTTGCCGGATTTTGAAAATCTTTTGCCACGTTTAACCTGCGCCGATATGTCTATTGAAACCGACAGAATTAAAAATGTTGCTATCAGCAATGCCGTAGCATCAAACAATAGTCCTCTATATTGTCTTTTTCTTTTCATCCTGCTGGCTCTCCAATACAATTATAGCATCCTTAGAAATATTTCACCACTTATGTTCTCATCAGGACTCAAAAAATGCCTTTATATTTTTTTCATTATATATTATGTCAGAGGCATTTTTTAGGGCCTCAAGGTTTTTATCAAGAATTTCACGGAATTTTTTCCCGAACATTATTTCTCTTATTTCCATCTCGACCTCATCAATCGGTTTAACCTTTCCCGGTTTGATATCTTTAACATTAAAAATAATAAAACCATCCTCTGTCTCAAAAGGATCTGATGATTGAGCAATTTTCAGATTCCTAATAGCGCTTGAAATCTGCGGTGGAAATGTTTCAAGATTCATCCATTTTTTGGCAGATTCTTTTATCCTGGTTCCGTCATCATACTGTTTGACAATAAAATCAATATTAGCACCATCCTTGAGTCGTTGAGAAATCTCGTTCGCGATTTTTTCATCAGCGGCGACAATCCAATGCAATTGATATTCATTCTGGCCCATAAAATCATCGAGATGATTTTTATAATATTCATCAAATTCGGCTCGGTTAAACACAATTTGCGGTTTGATTATTTCATGCAGATATAACTCAACCAGAATGCTATCCAAACCTCGGTCATATTTTTGATTTACTCGCGGATCATTCAGATAATTTTCATTTTCAACTGCCGCACCAAAAAGTAGCTCTTCCTTACTTTCATCAATAGCAATTTCAATAACATCCAGGACGGTTCTCTTGCTAATTGTCATTGAAGCGTGCGATATCTTACTGCGCAGATCATTGGCAGTGACAAAATGATTGCTGTCAAGAAATAAGACATTGTCATCGGATCCTTCAAGAAAATCAGCATGAAGCATAGAAGAAGTATCGGATAAAATTGCTCCCAAATTTGTCGAGTCAATTGTTATTGGATATTTTTCTTCAAGTGAACCAATAAACAATTTCCATTCTGCTTTTTTCTTAAGATTCTTTAAGGTCGCGGTAATTCCCGGGCGGAATTTATCTAATTCGGCAGTGTCAGCTGTTGCATAATTTTCTTTCCTTATTACCGCATAAATATCGCGATAATTAAACGGGTTAGATAATTCACCGACGTCCAAATTCATTAATTGCAGACGGATTGGAACCTCAATATCAGACCAATACTTAATGTTCTGGAGGCCACCCCTGAATTTGTACATATCAACCGATTGTTCAATGGCAATGCTATCCATGGCCGCACCGTTGTCAATTGCCTTTTTTATCGACTCGGCCTGTTCCAGAGTGGGAATGGAAATAATTCTTACCTGAGATTTTGAATAATTCTTATTAAAATATGTTAGAATTGTTTCATCAGATATTGCCAAATCGGGTTTGAAATTATCGGCCACATAATATTTGCTGGCCATTTCCACATTGGTTTGTTCCATTTCGTCCAACAACCATTCTTCCTGATCAAAGTCCAAAACCATTGCTTCCTGAATGAGCAGTCGATCATTGACAAGCTTATCCAGAAGTTTGCGGTAATCAAAGTTACCCTTTTCAGTTTTGCTGAATCCGGTATGGACCTTTAATATTTCACGTTCCAAATCAGTCGTTAAAATAGAATCACCATTCACCGTTACAAGAAGTTTAGTAGTTTCATTGGCATGGAGATTGCTAATCTGACATAACACAGTACATAATATTAGCGAAGTTATAATATATATTTTGGATATTTTAAATCGGATCAATTTAGTGCCCCTTTATTTTATCAATGCAAAGCATACCATTGCTCTCTTTTGGCATCGAGTTTATGTATCATCTTACTAATATTTTTTTGGGATAGTTTCCCCAGAGACTTAATAGCGCCCTGTTTGAAAAAAGATTCATATTTTAACCCATTGTCGGATAAATCATGCGCCGCTATTACAAATCCGGTAGAAGTATCTATGAATCTGCATCCAAATTCAATTTTCGGGCTGGCACTTCTGGTCGCGGCTCGGCCGGGGCTGAAAATATCAACACTACCGGTTATAACCAATTTTATTCCATAAATAGAATTCAATTGGATTAGCAGTTCATGGTTTATCTCACCAATTGCAGGTCGATTATTATTACGAAACAGCTCCAACAAAAAACCGGGTTCCAAAACATCAATACCCCGCGATATCAGTTCACTCAGCATCTTTACATAAATAATATCTTCGGCATATCGACTTGAGGATGAGTTGTTGAAAGGGACCACCGCGTAGGCAAGTTTGGTTTTATTCTTCAATTCCGAATATATTGCTATTTCCTTAATCATATTTTCAAACGCCGCTGATATCAATTTGGTGGCCAGGCTATCCGGTGATAAAATATTTCCTAACCCGAAAATCGATATATAGTCCTCTCCTGTGGCAGCAACAGATTTGGCCCAGACTATTTCTTTGCTTTTTGTGTCGAGCAGGCGGACCGAAAAGCCGCTTTCGTTTAAAAATCTGGTGCCCAAAAAATCAAGAGAGCCCAACAGCAGGAATTTCGCATTGGTATCATCGGCAACCGCCTGCGCATCTTCTTTGCCAATGGAACCGGCTGAACGGATGCGATGTTTCCTTAAGACCTCATGACAATCGTGGCTATTGATTATCTGGTACCCCTGCTCTTGCAGATAAAATTCAATCTTTGGAATATAAATATCAAAAGCATCGGCCGATCCGCTATAGTTGGCAAACGGC
>JAUVBC010000328.1 GCA_030591405.1 Candidatus Zixiibacteriota bacterium | reverse complement strand
ATAAATGGTAAATCTCCGGTATAACACTTCAAAGATTACTATTGAAAACAGATCAAAAAAAGATTAGATAAATAGTATAAAAAATTATTTTAGAGGGAATTATTATGAAAAAATTACCAAAACCCAAAAAACAACTAATTGATGAAAAAGATATTTGCCGTCTGAAAGTTCCGATATCAGCGGCGATCTCCCCCGATGAAAAAAAAGTGGCTTATACCGTCGAATCGGTATCAAAGGATCAAAAACAGTATTTCTCACAGATATTTATTGCCAATATATCCGACGGACAAATCAATCAGTTCACCTTTGGAGAGATCAATGATCGCGAATTGGTCTGGTCACCCGATGGCAAACATCTCGCCTTTATTTCAACCCGAAACAAAAAATCCGGAATATATGTTATCCCAGCCGAAGGTGGTGCCGAACGCAAAATTATCGAAGAGGACGGAGCTTTCACCGAGCTGAAATGGACTCCTGATGGCAGCGAAATAGTTTACTGTTTTCGCCGCAACGATTCCTACGGCGAAAAAGATGAAAAGAAAAAGAAGGAGCCGCCGCTGTATCGTCATATCACCCGTTTATTCTATCGCCTTGATGGCTCCGGTTTTTTACCAAAAGACAGATTCCATATCTGGAAAGTCTCAATCGCAACCGGGCTGTCAAAACAATTAACCAAAGGTAACTTTGATGATCGTCTGCCTGCTATCTCACCGAATGGAAAATCAATTGTTTTTGTCTCTAATAAAAAACCAAATTCTGATCTTGATTATCTATATGATGATCTTTATCTAATTCCTATTGATGGCGGTAAAATCAGCAAAATAAAGACTCCCGACGGCCCGATCGCCTCTCCAACCTTTTCGCCCGACGGCAAAAAAATCGCCTATATCGGCCATGATAACCCAAATGACTGCTGGGGTGTAACCAACTGGCATCTATGGACCGTAGGCATTGGCGGCAGACCGGCGGCCAAAAACCTGACTCCTAAATTTGATCGTCTCGCGTTTGATACTACTATTGGCGATGTCGGCGAAGCGTTTGAGGCGCCGCCGCTTTTCTGGTCGCCCGATGGAAAAAATATTTATTTTACCGTTACTGATACCGGCTCCACCCATATTTTTTATGTTTCGGCCAACGGTGGCAAACCAACCCGGGTCACTCATAAAAAGTGCCACGTCAGAGCCTATCATATGAATGGAAAACGGCGTCAGATTGTTGCTATTATCTCCGATTTGCAAAATCCCGGAAACTTGCAGCTAATGCCCGCAACCTATTCCGGCGATAGCAAAGCCAAACTGCTCGATAATCCTGCCAAGGAACTTTTATCCAAAAAAGAAATGCCAAAAACACGCGAGATATGGTTTAAGACTCATGACGGTTTCGATCTTCAGGGATGGTTAGTCACTCCGCCCAAATTTAATAAAAATCGAAAATATCCGGCGATTCTGGAAATTCATGGCGGACCGCGGGCACAGTACGGTTTCACTTTCTTCCATGAAATGCTTTATCTCGCCTCCAAAGGATATGTTGTCTTTTATACCAATCCACGTGGTGGAACCGGACGGGGTGAGACTTTTGCCGATGCTATCACCGGCGGATGGGGCGAGATCGATTATTACGATTGCATGTCTGCGGCCGACTATCTGGAAAAACTACCTTATGTCAATAAAAACAAAATCGGTGTCACTGGCGGCTCATACGGCGGATATATGACCAACTGGATCGTTGGACATACCAACCGTTTCAAAGCGGCGGTGACCCAAAGATCAGTTGTTAATCTGGAATCGTTTTTTGGGTCATCCGATGTCGGATTCGATATCTATCGGGAATTCGATGGCATGCCCTGGAAAAATCTGGAGAACTACAGAAAATGTTCACCATTGACATATGCCAAAAATATTAAAACTCCGCTTTTGATCATACACTCCGAGCAGGACTTAAGATGCGGGATAGAGCAGGCCGAACAACTGTTTGCCACACTAAAGATGATGCGGAAAAAAGTTGAATTTATAAGATTTCCCGACGAACCGCACGGCTTGTCGCGACACGGACGACCTGACCGACGAATCGCTCGTCTGGAATGGATAGCAAAATGGTTTAACAGATATTTAAAGTAAGTAGAAAATAAAGATTAAAAACCGTTTTCTTTCAGGAAACGTTCGCCTTCATCCTGGGTTCTGAAGATTTTTGTGATCGTTGAAACATTGCCTTTTTTAATCATCTTACTTAGCTGGCTGTGTGTCACCGGATTATCGATGACAAAAACCGAATAGACGGCGCCGTTTTCCTGGCTCCATCGCATATGCTCCCCGAGAACATCAACTATTTCGGGGTATGAAGATTTCCAATTGCCAAGGTTGGTTATTTTCGCCCACTTCTTGCCAAGAAACGGTTCGGCCGTTTCCATAAATTCTGCATGATACGCTTCGGCTGTCTCTTTTTTCCAGATACCGTAGATCTTTGCAACCATCAGATTCCGCTCGAGATCGGAGTCAATTGTAAAATTAAAACTCATCATATTCGTTTTCTTATTCTTATCAATATGGTTTTGGTTCTTGATACTTTCTTTATAACGAAATTACCGGTTGATTGTTCACGGAAAATGAAATTATTTCCCTGAATATAAAAAACCAGATTTTTCTGTTTTTGGTTAAGAGCCTTAGTTAGTAAATCCTGCCCTTGCCGAAGTTATTCGGCAAAAGGTTTTATTCCTTGACAATTATTTCGCCGTTTTCTCCTCACACGTAAAATTTTGTACAGTTGTTTTTTTGTCCTTATCCCGTGTTGTCTGTGCCAATTTTCGACTAAGTATCTGCTGCAATCAGCAAGACTCATTACCGGCGAAAATCGAGCATTACAATTATTAAAGGGTAACTGATAATATAATAGAATTTTTTGAATAAAAGTCAATGTTTATTTTATCTGACGCAGAATTTAGCGCCTTTGCCCAAATCTTGATCTTTCCCCAAAATGGCTTTGTTTCGTCGTTTTTTATTTT
>JAUVBC010000003.1 GCA_030591405.1 Candidatus Zixiibacteriota bacterium | reverse complement strand
CAACGGTTGATCAGATTGATATTAATTGGCCGTCGGGAACCACTCAGACATTGTACACTTATTCTGCTGATCAAAAAATAACGATTATTGAACCAAGCGGATTGTGCGACTGTGTTCCGGGTGAGGCGGATGGGACGCCACCGATCAATATCTTAGATGTTGTGTATCTCATAAACTATAAGTACAAAAGCGGTCCGGCACCGACACCTTATGCGTTATGTAATGGTGATGCCGATTGTAATTGTGCGGTCAACATTCTTGATGTTGTTTATGTGATTAATTACAAATATAAAAGTGGTCCGGCACCATGTGATTGCGCGACCTGGGTTGCCAATTGCGGAACATTGCAAAAATAGAAAATAGTTATCCAGACAAAAAAAGCCGCTGAAAATCAGCGGCTTTTTTAAAAATAATACAAAACTATTTTTTCGGTTTCACCATATCGTCATTTTGGAAACCGGAACCGGAGACAGCCTTGCAGGTCGAAAGACCTTCCTCAACCTCGGTAACTTCAAGAACACCGACATCCTGATATAAAACCTTAATGACTTTTCCGTCGCGATTTTTTACTTCATTTTTGACCCGATTAACATCGAGCTGCAACCCCGGCTTAATACCCATTTCGCTTCCGGCCTCAAAGAAAAAGACATCATCGGCAACAATCAAATAACCGCCTTCCCAAGCTTTTGGTTTAACATTTTTGGAAAGTAGTTCAACGATTGCATTAATTGTTTTTCTGGTTGCTTTGCCGACAACATGATCATCAAATTTGGTATCGCTTCCGAATGAAAAATCACCGGTGCCGACACCCAAAGATTTGGATGATTCCGTTTTGGCAATATCTTCGGCTATGATAACCTCTGAGGTTCCGATTGAAATCAACTGCAGGTCAACAGCTACCCGGCCAGTATATGAACTAAGGCCAAGTTTTCCAAGCCCCAGTTTGCTGCCGCCGATTTTCTTTTCCTTATAACCGAATTCGGTGATTGATGCCGAAACCAGATAATCGCCAATGTCCAGTTTATTGGCCGCCTCAACACCCGGGTCAGCCAGATCAGAAACGCTCAGATTTTTTTCAGCCAATATTTCATCAAGCTGTTCCCGGGCATATACCTTGAATTTCCCCGATTTTACAAGCGCCGATATAAGCATATCAGCCATACCGGTTCCCGGGTCGGCCCCGTGATACCAGTGATGAGCCGATTTGTCCTTGAAGGCTCCAACTATTACCCGAAGTTTTGCTCCGATAGCCCCATCATCCTTATCTCCGGCGAAAGCAGGTACCGCCGGAGTAAACAGAAAAATGAGCATCATCAGACTAATGATTGATTTGGTTAACATTTTCATAGTTTCTCCCTTATTTAAAATATGAATAAAATAATATTAGTTAATGTTTATTTTGCTTGCAACTGTTTTCTTGGATATTGTGCTGATTCATTATTAAATTGACAAATTTTGCACAAAATTGTATATTAAATGAGTACCCAGATAAACGAATCCGGTAATTAGCGATTCTACGGGAATTGGAATCATCAACGGGGGAAACTGTTACAAATAAGATTACTGAATATTTATGAATTTAAAAATACGTCATAGCATATATAAAGGGAGTTGCCAGGTATGATTACCAGAAAAATAATAATTGTATTAGTTGTTATTGCCGTTTTTGGCGTCTCATTTAATACCGGTTTCTGCAGTCAGGAAAAAATTGTACAGAAACCGATAAATTCCTTAGTGTTGGAAGATAAGTTTGAAAGCCAGCAGATAATGTCGGAAACAGTATCCTTCGAAGAACTAAGTCAGGCAGTTACTCAGGCCGCTCTTCTTGAAAAAACAAAAGAACCCGGAATGCGCGGGATTGATTATCTTCATCCGGCGATGGGTGATGCCGGTAATGGATATTTAATCTATGGCGGCGAACGAATTGAGGGTGTGCCGGAAATTAATATTATTTGGTGGCTTGGTTCAAGCGACAATGGGGTCACTTGGGGCGATACCTGCGGTTGGGATATTTATGGCGCCTCATATCCATCGGTTAGCTATTGGGGGACAGGTTCGCAGTTTTATGCCGCCTTTGTGCCGCCCTCATTTTTCTATAGTGGCGGGACAGTGATTTTGCTCGATTTTCCCGATCCGACTGATAAACTTACCTGGTCAGGTCGTTATGCGCCTTGGTTCTATTATGGTTGGCACAGTATGGAGATGGCCGATATTGCCACCGATAACAGCCAGCAGTCATGGAATTGGGGTTTTGAAGCGACCATTATGAGCCGCACCCATGCCGATCCCGCCAAAGTGATGACAAATGCGCCGGTGATATTTTATCAGGTTGATGATTTGGGCAATACCTGGATAAGCTGGGACCCGTCAATGCAAAACTGCCAGACAACAAAAGCCGACATTGATTTGGTGACTCATAAAACTTATTCTGTGTATGACCGGTACAATTCGGACAATAATCAAAATGAACTTCTAATTCGACAGGATATATTTAATGACTGGGATGGCGGCAGCGTTTCTCTTCAGAAAGCATACGGTGATCCTGACCAGCATATAATCTATCCGGCGGTATCGGCATACAACGACAATGTTCTGATAGTTGCCGCAACTTATCATGATTCTGACCCGGCCGACAAAGATATCATTTGCTGGTACACCAATGACGGCGATATCAATAATCTTACTAATTTAAGTATTATTGCCGGAACGATAGATGCCGAAAATTTTCCCGATATAGAACATGTTGAAAATGAAACCTTTGTTTGTGTCTATGTTAAAAATAATGCGTTGTACGCATGCCGTACTACCGATGGTGGTGCAACCTGGTCAGCACCGGAAATGGTTAGCGTCCCGGGTGAAAATGTGGTCGAGGAGTATCGGACTGCTGATCTTGCCGATGGCGGCGAAAAAGTGTTTTATGAGAGGATGATTTCGAAAGGGGATCAGGTCACGATAAATTATCAACGGCTTGATATGCTCGACAGCGATGGTGACGGTGTCTATTTTTTTGATGATAACTGTCCCAATGAATCGAATAGCTCTCAAACCAACAGCGATGGCGATAATCTTGGTGATGTCTGCGATAACTGCCCTGATGTTTCAAATATAGCCCAAGTTGATAGTGATGGTGATGATGTCGGTGATCTCTGTGATAATTGTCCCGATCTGGCCAATGTGAATCAGGAAGATGCAGATTTCGATGATATTGGTGATCTCTGCGATAATTGTCCGGATGATGCCAATGGCAATCAAAACGATAATGACAACGACGGCGAAGGCGACATTTGCGATACCGACGACGATGATGATGGGATTCTCGATGACGGAGACGGTGATGGTACCGCCGGTAATAATCCTTGCATTGGTGGCGCAACGACCAACTGTGACGACAACTGTCCCTTTAAGTCTAATCCCGATCAAATTGACAGTGACAGTGATGGTATTGGTGATGCCTGCATTTTTATCTGCGGTGATGCCAATTATGATGAATTAGTTAATATTCTCGATGTTGTCTTTTTAATTAATTATAAGTACAAAAGCGGACCGGCTCCGTTGTTTATGGAAGCAGCCGACGTCAACAAAGATCATTTAATAAATATACTTGATATAATTTTACTGATAAATTACAAATATAAATCGGGACCGGCACCAGAGTGCTGGCAGTAAAAGCGCATACAATATTATTTATAAAAAAAAGGCCGATATTTATCGGCCTTTTTTAGTAAAGAACTCACTTAAATTATTATTTTGTCAGTCCCCAGGATTTTCGAATAAACGGAATCGGAATGGAACCTTCGGCCAATAAGCGATCGTGAAATTCTTTTAATGAAAAATCGTCGCCTTCTTTTTTCTTATAATCTTCGAGCAATTCTAAAATTTGAATTTTCCCCATCAGGTAACTCATCTTATATGTCGGATTAAGGCAACATCCATTGACTTCCGATCTTGCATAATCCTCATGCCCACCCCAAATACCTGTCAACCAATCGACCGCTTCTTCTCGACCAAATTGTCCGGTATGCAGTTTGACGTCGAGAATTATCCTTGCCGCCCGAAAACGAATTCCCCCCAATATTTTTAGATAAGATCGTTTATCATTTCCGTACAATCCATTTTGATACATCATCTCTTCGCTATACAGCGCCCAACCTTCTATCAAACAATTATTATCCTGCCATTTTCTCACATCGCTTTTTGACCGCCCGGCCATCTGCAATTGCAGGTGATGTCCCGGATAAGCCTCGTGCACCACCGAACGCTTGAAAGCACGGTCATGCATTTTTTGAAAATAAGACTTTCGATCGGCAGCATCAAGTTCTTCCGAAATTGGACTGACATAAAAATGTCCGGTCTGATCAGAATTAAAAGCGCCCGGCATCTGGTAGGCAATCCCTCCAATAACAGACCGAAAAACATTCGGTGTTTCAATTATTTTGCATTCACCGATATCCTCAGGGATGGTTACAATATCTTTGGAGATAAGAAATTGTTTGACCTGATTTAACTCCCAATTGTAGTAATCAAGAATATCCTGCTTTGTTAAACTACCTGGGACAAAAACAGAGTCGATCGGATCATTGACAGCAAGCCAGCTCTCATACGCTTTATATGCGGAATCGGCTTCCTCAAATAAGGTCTGACCAATTCTTAAGAGAGAATCGGTATCAAAATCCAAGAAATACTCATGCTTGAGTTTATAATCGAAATCAACTTTACTAACGGCAAATGAAGCTTCCTCTCCCGGAGTACAGTTAGCAAGAAAATTGTCATATTCATTTAATGATAACACGACACGCTCAGCGGAATTATTGATTTCACTGGCGAGTGCAGGAAACTCTTTTGACAGCTCGACTTTCACTGAATTAAAAAAGTCAATTCCGGTTTTTATCATTTCCCGTGCCTCATCAATATAAACCGGCGGCGGGTTTTTCAAATTATCCTGAGCCTGAACAAAAAGATCAGGAATTGTTTTCATTCGAGCTATGATATTCTGCGCCCGCTCATTAAGCGGAGCATGTTTTGACATTAACAGAAAATAAACAGAGTTGACCGCCTCGTTTATATAAAGATAAGGATTCTTTTTGTGCCATTTTATTTTGCTTATATCCTGAAGTGCAATTTCGACATTGCTCCTAAGCAGCTTTTGCTCAATCCGATTTTCTTCCGATAGATTAATCTTGTTGTATTTATAGAGACGTGTCGTAAATTTCTTTAGTCTGGAAATTTCATTCTTCACAGATTTTCTTGAATAATCAGTTACCAAATAATCGTATTTATGAATTCCCTTTTCCGATGTCCTGACCGGATAAAACTTTTGCAAATTGTCAAAAATTTCTGAAGCAAGTTTTTGAAAATTCTTATCCGCTTTACTTTGGGAAAACAGATTTACCGAAAACATTACCGTTATTAAAAATAGTATCAATCCAGTTTTTTTCATAGTACCTCCGATGTCTCAAAAACCGTTATATATTTTTATCTTTCAAATATCGAAACCAACTCAATATGCATCGTATGAGGGAACATGTCAACCGGTATCACCTTACCCAAACTATAACCGGAATCGACCAGTATTTGTGCGTCTCTGGCAAAAGTTGAGGGGTTACATGAAATATAGACAAGTCGCTTGTGATCATGTTCTACTAAAGCTTTTAAGGCCTTTTTATGCATCCCTGCGCGGGGCGGATCGGTAATAATTGAGTTGACCCCGTTTAATATCTCCGGATTGTTTCTTAATAGTTCCTGAGCCAACCCGGTATAAAATGTGGCATTTGTAATATCATTCAATTTTGCATTTTCTCGAGCCGCTTCAATTGCGGTCGGTTCCAATTCAACTCCAATTACTTCATCAACCATTTTCGCCGCTGTCAATCCAATTGTCCCTGCACCACAATATAAATCGAGCAGTCGATCATTCTGATTCGGCTGAAGCAACTCAAAAGCGGTCTTATAAAGGTTTTCAGTTTGAAGCGAATTTGTCTGGAAAAATGAATTGGCATATATCCGAAACCGGCAATCTAATATCCGCTCTTCAATAAACCCGTCTCCATAATGAATAAACTCTTTTTCACCTTTGGAGATATTTGATTTCTGATTATTGATATTCTGGACAATTGTAACAACTTCGGGAAATTTACTTTTGACGTCATCAATAAGTTTTTCCAAATTTATTATCTCGCCATCGACAGTGACAATATTGAGCATAATTTGATTTGTGTTTTGTGTATGACGAATCATCAGAAATCTTAAGAATCCGGTATGTTCGGTGACATTGTAGGCTGACATCCCGCTTTCTTTGACAAATGTTCGAAACCATTTGACGATCTCCGGGTCAATTTCTGAGGTTAGATAACATTCGTCCAGATTAAAAATTTCATCAAACCGTCCTCGCCGATGCAGCCCCAGAGCGAAACCGTCTTCAGGGTTGGTATTAAATGAAAATTCCATTTTGTTGCGATAACGAAATTGATTGGGGGCAGGGATAATCTCGGCCAGATCAACCGTTTCAAATTTGGCGATATGTTTCAGGCAGTCATCGATCTGCTTTCTTTTATAATACAACTGTCGCTCATAGTCGAGATCCTGCCAGGTACAGCCGCCGCAAATATCAAAATGCGAGCATTGCGCTTCAATTCGTTCATCAGATTTTTCAATTATCTCAATCACTTTGCCAACATTATAATTACGCTTTGATTTCGTTATTTTGGCTCTAACCAACTCGCCCGGTAAACCGGCATTTAAGAAAATAATTTTGCCATCGATCTCACCAACCGCTTTGCCATCATAAGCGAGATCTTTTATTTTTGATTCAACAATATCGCCCGGGTGACTATTCATGATTGTCCATTTCCTTTAAAGGGTCAACAAGAATGCTGTTATCGGGACAAAGACCCATTTCTGCCTGGATGGTACAATGTCCGATTCCAAATTTGTTCTGCATCATCGCAGATATATCACGAATAATTTCAGGAGCCAGATGATACTCAGTTTCGTTAAGACAGATATGAGTAGATAACGCGATTGATGACGAAGACAGCGACCAGATATGCAGATGATGAGCATTAACAACTTTTGGAAAATCATTAATAGCTGAGGCAACCTCATCAAAATTTATGCCACGCGGGACACCTTCAAAAAATATGATAGTTGCTTCTTTTAAGACATCAAATGATGACCAGAGGATCATCAGCCCAATAATAACCGACAGAATAGGATCAAGATACATCCAGCCGGTATTGATAATAACAATCGCGCCTATAATGACGGCAGCGGAAGATATCGTATCGTAGAGCATATGCAAAAAAGCGGTTTTAATATTAAGCGATGATTTTTTGGCCGAGTGTAAAATCCAGACCGATAAAATATTCCCAACAAGTCCAATTGAGGCAATAATCAAAAGCAGGGTTGGATTTGAGATCGGCTGGGGATTAAGAAATCGTTGATACGCTTCATAAAATATATAAATAGCTATCACGACCAGACTAACCGCAGATATAAAAGCAGTCATCACTTCCAGTCGTTTATAACCATAGGTTGCTTTTTTGGTAGGCGGGCGAGAGGCTCCTTTATCCCCTATATAGGCAAGGATCAGCGCCGCGACATCGGAAAGATTATGAACGGCATCGGCCAATAGGGCTAGATAGCCCGTTATCAGTCCGCCGATTATCTCAGCGACAGTGATGGCAATGTTAAACAGGATCGTAAAGGTCAGCCGTTTTCCCTGTCCAACATTATTATGCGAATGTCCATGTCCCATACTTTAATATACAATATAGAAAGGAGCTAAGAAACAGCAAAATGAATGTTATTAATTATGTCTGTGCGATTAAAATATCTTGTGAATTAGCTCCAACTGATATACTTTTCAAGTTAATGAATTATATATTGCAGACAATTTTGTTGTCACTCTTGCCGATATCAGAACTTCGTGGCGGCATTCCTTATGCTTTCTCGCAGGGGATGAATATTTTTGTCGCTTATGCACTTTGTGTGTTCGCAAATATTCTGGTTATCCCGTTACTTTATCTTTTCTTTGAGACCTTGCATAAACCGCTTTACAGAATCGGGCTGTATAAAAAACTTTTCGATTTTTGGGTGACTCGGACACAAAAAAAGGCTGAGGAAAAAATTGGCAAATACGGTTATTGGGGAGTGATGCTTTTTGTCGCTATTCCGTTGCCAATTACCGGTGCCTATACCGGGACGCTGGCCGCCTGGCTTTTAAAGCTTGATAAGAAAAAGGCATTCTGGCATTTGGCCCTTGGTGTTGTGATTGCAGGAATTATTGTTTCTGTAGTGACCGTAACCGGTGTTGAACTTTTTCAGATTTTTCTAAAAAAATAAAGCGAATAGATTTTTTTGCTAATCAGTTGTCGGTGGTTTGATTATCAGATAATATTTTTTCGATTCGAATTCTTTTGATCCGATTACCATCTACTTCAAGAATTTCGAATTTTAACCCTTCGATCACTACTTCTTCACCCTGCACCGCCGGACGCTGCAGATGTTCAAATACCAATCCACCCAATGTATCAGTTCCATCCTCGGATAGTTCTGTCCCAAAATCATCATTTAATTCATCAACTCTAAATGATGCCGAGGCAAAAGCAACCAATTCGGTTTCCTTGACAAATTCTCTTTGATCAGTATCAAACTCATCCTGAATTTCCCCGACGATCTCCTCGAGAACATCTTCCAATGTTATCAGACCGGCTGTCCCGCCAAACTCATCGAGGACAAAAGCCATATGCATTTTCTTCTGCTGAAAGATTGTCAGAAGTTTGCTAAGTTTCATTGAATCCGGAACAAAATAGGCCTTATGAATTATATCTTTGATAGCAAAAAGCCGTGACTCCTGAAGCAGTCGGATAACATCTTTGGTATAAATAAGACCTTCGATTTTGTCCAGATTTTCGCTGTAAACCGGATAACGGGAAAAGCCATTTATGGCTATTTGCTCAAGAATTTTATCCGGTTCTTCATCGACATCTATCCCGACGATATCAGTTCTGGGGGTCATTGTCTGCCGGACAGTCGTATCGGCAAAATCAAAGATCGAGTGGATAAGCTCCTGCTCGGTGGCATCAAATATCCCTTTTTCTTTTCCGTCGGCGATGATATAGTCAATCTCTTCTTCGGTGATAGAACTTTGCTCCGGTACCATTTTAAATCCAATAATTTTTAATATTAATCTGGCTATTCCATTTAAAAATCGAACCAAAAAGTAACCGGCATTTGAAAACCATTGGATCGGGCGAGATACTTTGGCTGCTATTCTTGCCGGTTTTGACAGGGCTATATATTTTGGTACTAGTTCACCAACTACAATCGTCAGACAGGCAATAGTTATAACAACGATAAGAAATGATATGGTTTGAGCCGATTCCGAGATGAAATCAATCGGAATATTTGTAATATATGGCTTTACCTTTCCCACAATTGTCATCCCGCTAAAAACGCCGGCAAGGACACCAATAAAAGTTATTCCAACTTGAACGGTAGCAAGGAATGATTCTGGTTTGGATTTAATTTTTATAGCTCGGGCTGCTGCTTTATCACCACTATCAGCCATCTGTTTCAGTTTGCTTGTGCGACTGGCAATAATAGAAAATTCGGATAATGAGAAAAAACCGTTGGCGGCGATTAAAATCAGGATTGCAAAAATTTCTAAATACGCGTTATTCATGGGACTTCGGCACTTGTTTTCGGCCGTTAATAATCAAAACCTCCGGATGCAAGTTTTTGTAATTTTTCGATCCGTTTTTCTACCGGGGGATGAGTCGAAAACAGGGCTGTAAATTTCCTACCTGACAACGGGTTGGCAATAAACATATGGGCCATTTCGGGACGGCTGTCCAGATTCATTTTAATTGGTGCCTTATGTATTTTTTCAAGCGCCGAGGCCAACCCAAGGTACTGATTGGTCATTTGGGCGCCTTTGGCGTCGGCTTTGTACTCCCGTGATCTTGAAATCGCCATCTGAATCAACATCGCGGCCAATGGAGCGACTATCATGGCGACAATCAGCGCTATTGGATTACTGTCACGGTTGCCGCCTCGGGATTGCCCGCCAAAGATCATCGCCCAGCGCGCCATCGAGGCGAGAATGCCGATTGCCGCGGCCAAGGTTGCCGCAATGGTGCCAATCAACAAATCTTTATTTTTAATATGTGCCATTTCGTGGCCAATGACCCCTCTAAGTTCGGCGTCATCTAATATCTCAAGCAGTCCTTCGGTCACTGCCACCGCGGCATGATTTTCGTTCCTCCCGGTGGCAAAAGCGTTGGAACCTTTGGTCGGCAAAATATAAACCTTCGGCATCGGCATCATCGCTTCCTGCGAAATCATGCTGACTATTGCATAAAGTCTCCGATGATCCACCTCGGATATTTCCCGTGCCCGGTACATTTTGAGTATTATCTTATCCGAGTACCAATATGAGACAAAATTCATCACGGCCGCCAGGCAAAACGCAATAACCATTCCGTTTCGTCCGCCAAGAAAATATCCAACCCCAACAAATAACATTGTCATTAGTAGAATCAGAAATGTAACTTTTAAACCATTCAAAATATAATCTCCTTTGAATAGATACCGTTATCACGGTATTTAAGTCAAGTTATTTTCATTAATTTAAACAGATGACATAAACAAAAGTTCTGTCATTTGAGGGAAAATTTTATTTTACCGCTATCGAATCAAAATCTATTTGGAAAGGCGTTTTTTCTTATCGCGTCCCCATCCCATATCTGCCTTTTTGTCTTGCTTTGTTTCAGACTTTGATAAATCTTTTTTCTGAGGTTTCACTTCAGGTTTTTCTACCGGTTTCTTTTCTGCTTTTTCTACTGGTTTCTTTTCCGGTTTTTCCTCGATCTTCTTTTTTTCTGATGAAGATGTTTTTTCTTTCACCGGTTTTTGCTCGGCCGGCTTCTCTTTTGGCTTTTCAATGACCTCTATCGATTTATCTTGTAATGCAGTATTTATCACAATCGGCTTTTTCTTTTCCACAATCACATCATCTTGTGATTTTTCTGCTTTCTCTGATGGTATCGAAATTACCGGGATTTCAGAAACAATCGGTTTTTTTTGACTCTTATCGACCGAGTTGTCTTTTATGGCCATATCTTTGCTCTTTTTTGAGTCAACAGTCGGATCTGATTTTTTTTCAACTGGCTTGTCTTTCGTAGTTTTTCCATCATCAAAAAAGTTGAATTTGGGAATTCCGTTTTCAAAGAACTCGCTTTTTGGAGAATCTGTTTTATCAATTGATTTAGGTCTTGCTTTTGGTTCCTGGATAATATCTTTGGATACTACAGTCGGTTTTTTGCTTCTGGTCTTTTCTGATAACTGCCGATGCACTTTCTCAAGATCCTGTTCAATAGTTTTCTTTGATAATTGAACCGGCTCTTTTTTTATAATTGGTCTGTCACCATTAGTTTTGACGTATGGTTTTCTTGTTTTAGGTGGAGCGCTTGTTCTTTGGGCCGGCTTTTTATCAAATGATGAATCTTTAATAATCGATTTTTGTGGCGTAGATATTTTCGGCTTATCTGCAGGGCGCTGGTGCCGCTTATCATCATACGATTTCGAATTTCTGGTTACTGGCGGTTTGGAACCGTATTTTCTGGTTGTGCTTTTCGGACTTTTTGTTGCCCTGTAAGGTTTTTTGTCAGAGGTTTTGGAATATTTTTTTCGGTCAGTAGTAGTAGCAGTTTTACTTCCACCGATTCTATATCCCCTGATTTCTGCAGTTTCACCTATAACGGCGGCGCCAATCGAGTCACCCCAGACATTGACAGTGGTGCGGCAACGGTCAAGAAACCAATCGATAATCAGGATAATACCGATTCCTTCCAGTGGCAGACCAACCGCCGAAAGAACCAGGGTCATCATAACCAGACCTGCTTCCGGGATGGCGGCGGCGCCAATTGAGGCCAAAGTGGCAGTGAAAAATATTATAACCTGAGCGCCTACCGACAGGTCAATACCATATATTTGGGCTATAAATATAGCCGCAACCGCCTCATATAATGCCGTTCCGTCCATATTAATGGTGGCGCCCAATGGCAGGACAAACGAGGATGCTTTACTGTCAACTTTATTCTTTTCTGTTACCGCCTCCATAGTTACCGGAAGGGTAGCCGATGAAGAAGCGGTGGTAAATGCGGTTGTCAGTGCCTGACCCATATTTAGAAAATATTTGAAAGGATCTTTTTTCCCGATGAATTTCAAAATCAAAGGCAGAACGATAACAGCATGAATTAACAATCCAATAATTACTGTCAGAGAATAAAGTCCCAATCCCGAAGCAATTTCCTGCAATGAGCCACGATTTTCGGCAACAATGCCGCCTATTAAAGCCAGAATACCGATTGGTGCAAAATAGATGATCAGAATGACCATTTTCATGATAGCGGCATTTAATCCGACAAAGAAATCAATAACCGGTTTTCCTTTTCGCCCAATAGCCGTCAGGACACCTCCAAGAACCAGTGAGAAGACAATTAGCGGCAATATTTTTCCATCTGCGGCAGCGGCAAAGATATTGTCCGGAATAAGACCGACGAAAACATCTTTTATAGTATTCCCGCCGCCTCCATGAATAAATTCAGGAACAGCGGCACCTATCGGAGGAACTCCGACTCCGGGCCGAATCAGATTAACAAGTATTATTCCTATTAGAACCGAAAAACTGGTTGTGGCCAGATAATATGCCAGTGTCTTTCCTGCTGTCCGGCCCAGTTTCCGTATGTCGCCCAGCGATGAAACGCCGACAATTATTGATGCCACAATCAATGGAATTACAACCATCTTTAAAGCATTAAGGAATATTGTTCCCAGAAATTTTATTTCAATAAAAATATCACTAAAGAAATAACCACCCAAAGTCCCAAGAGTCGCCCCCAGAACCATCCCGATTAATAAATAATTTCCTGTTTTTCCTCTCATAACTCCAACTAAAGCAAAATGTTAAATATCAAGCCATTATACTACCATCTTCATATAATCGCAACCGATATTCCAAAATCGATAGGATACCGGCTATTTCTAATTGTCTGTCAATGAGTTACGGTGTTAAAATCATATTTGAAAAGTCTACAGAATTAGTTCTGCTTCCCATCTTTCCGATTCGGTTTTTACTGTTGCCAAGAGAATATTAATCGAGTTTATTCTAACTTATGTTGGAATTTGATCATAGTTATTTTATGGAGCATGCTTTTCGTGAGGCTCAACTCGCTTTTGAGGAGTCCGAGGTTCCCATCGGCGCCGTTGTTGTGATGAAAAACAGGATTATCGGACGCGGTCACAACCGGACCGAAGCGCTGAAAGATGCGACCGCCCATGCCGAGATGATTGCTATTACTTCGGCCGCTGAAAATCATGGCGATTGGCGATTGGATGATTCGATTCTTTATTCAACGATCGAGCCATGCGCCATGTGTGCCGGCGCGGCGGTTTTATCAAGAGTCAAAACTATTGTATACGGAGCACCCGATCCGAGATTTGGCGCCTGTGATTCGCTTTTTAGTATCCCTACTGATACTAGACTTAATCACCAAATAGAAATTATTTCTGGTGTGATGGCCAAAGAATCGGTAGCATTGATGCAGTTATTTTTTAAGCAGGTCCGCAAAAACAAGGAGAAGATAAATTGAATAAATATAAAATTGATATTAACGCCGTTTTGATAAAGCCAATATATATTGGTCTTTTAATCAATGCCTTGATACCGGTTGCTATAGTTGGAATCGCTTATTATTTCGAACAAAGTGGCGGGATGACATCGTCTATGTCTTCTGAGAACCTTGAGTTTATCTTTTATATTTTCGCAGGTTTGGGAGTTGTCGATGGTGGCCTGGCAATATTTTTGAAGCAGAAACTGTTTTTTTCTCCTTTGATTAAATCCAAAGAATCTTTTGTTGAAGATTTTATGCAGGGTTTTTTTGCCAAGTCGATTGTTTGTTATGCAATTATCGCTGCGATTGCGATCTATGGGCTGGTGATGTATTTTCTTGGCGGAACATTTAATCAGCTTCTGTTTTTGGTATTAATGTCGTTCATAGCATTCCAAATCATTCGACCGCGTGCGAAATTCGCCGAAAAAGTGCTGGCCGCGCAGGAGCAATTTGTTGAGCAGGGTCGGTTTTTATCGATCAAAAAATAGTCTTTACATCTGAATCGAAATCTATTTATTAGGGGCTAAGATTCTTTAGTCGGAGAGGTGCCAGAGTGGTCGATCGGGGCGGTCTCGAAAACCGTTGAGCCTTCGCGGGTTCCCTGGGTTCGAATCCCAGCCTCTCCGCTTTTAGAATGCGTTGGCGCGTATGCGACTTACGCATTTTAAAACCCTGAGCTTTGGCGAAGGGGTCATCTGTTTTAAACCTTCGGTCTGCCATAGGACACATTATCTCAGAGAAATCAAGATTTTATAATACATCAAAGGTACCCCGCTTTATATCATATTGCATTTGGCATTCAGTCTGCCATGGCTTAAGCTATCACAGTATAGAATAAAAATCATCAGTTCTGATTTACAAACCTAATCATTGCAAATATCTGAATATAACAATTATTGTAATTTTGAATCGTTTTGGTTATAATTGAGTCTAATGGATGAAAAAGAATTAATACAAGCGGCGCAAAAAGGCGATTTTAAAGCTTTTAGCACCCTGATAGATGGGCATAAAGACAAGATCTATCGTCTGGCGCTGAAATTGACCGGCAATCATCAGGACGCCGAAGATATTTTGCAGGAGACCTTTTTGAAAGCGATTGATAACATAGATAAGTTTCGGATGGATTCATCGTTTGGTACCTGGCTCTATTCGATTGCATTGAATCATTTTCGGTCGGGGAACGCTAAAGATAAACAGATGGATTTAAAACCGATAGAGGAATACCTGCCAGATTCTCATAATGATGGTATCGCTAATCTATTTGATTGGGGCGATCCGTATGACCATTTCGAGAAAAAACAGATCATGGAGATCATCGAATCAGGCTTGGCAGAAATGAAATATATATACAGCGCTCCTTTTATTTTGCGTTATATGGAAGATATGTCGGTCAAAGAAATTTCAGAGATACTGAAACTTTCAATGCCAGCTACCAAGTCAAGGATTCTCAGAGCTCGTCTGGCATTGCGAGAGAGGTTATCGTTGAGTTTTCAGGAGAAATGATATGAATCATTGCAGTAAATATATTCAAAATATAGCTGACTATATTGATGGCGAAATTGATGAGACACTTTGTGCCGATATCGAAAAGCATCTTAAAGAGTGTAATAACTGTCGTCTAATGGTTGATACCTTAAAGCAGACAGTTGTTCTTTGTCGCGATGGCAAAAAAGAAAAACTTCCGCCAGAATTGGAAGAAAAACTGAACAATGTCCTCAAAGCTCGCTGGCAGAAAAAGTTCGGAAAATAAGGCCTGAATTTCATTACTGGATAAAATCTCTCCTGTATTGCAAAAAATCTCATAGACATCCCAAAATCTTCAATATCGTTAGTCCTTGTCCGACAGGTGCTTGTATATATTATTAATTAATTCAATATTCTTTGAATCGTTTTCTAATAAATCGTCTCTAACGTTCTATTAAGATGAATATTAATTTAAGGAAAGAAGCAATGAAACGATTTTTCACAGAATTTTCAATCAACCATCCCTGGTCGGTTATTATAGGCGTTGTCTTAGTTACCGCCTTTTTTGCCGCGCAACTGCCGGATATCAAAATTGATACCGATCCGGAAAATATGCTTGAACTTGATGAACCGGCGAGACTGTTCGATCATCAGGTTAAAGAAGATTTTTCGATTTTAGATTTTATTGCGGTTGGTGTTGTCGATGAAAACGGCGCATTTAATAAACAACTGCTGACCAATGTCTATCGCATAATGGAAGAGGTAGCCGAAATAGACGGCGTCATTGCTGATGATATCCTTGCCCCATCAATGGTTGATGATATTATTCAGACCGACGGCATTCTGGAAGTAAAAACGCTTCTCGAAGATGAGCCTGAAAGCGATGCGCAGGCCCAATATATATTAGGCAGAATCAAAGACAATCCGATGCTAAGAGGTAAACTGGCTTCTGATGATGGAAAAGCAATCGCGATGTTTATCCCGATTGAATCTAAGAATATGTCACATCGGATCGCAGGTGAGATACAGGAAATTATCGATCGTCATTCAACCGGCGAGGAGTATTTTATTGCCGGTCTGCCGGTTGCCGAAGATAGTTTCGGATCCGAGATGTTCCGTCAGATGGGTATCAGCGCCCCAATGGCAGGAGCAATTATTTTCCTTCTTATGCTTCTGTTCTTCAGGAATATAAAAATAATCGTCGCCCCGATGATTGTTGCCTTAGCTTCAATTATATGGACGATGGGGCTGCTTATTATGACCGGCAACACGGTTCATATTATGAGTTCAATGATCCCAATATTTCTGTTTCCGATTGCGGTCTTAAATTCAATTCATATTATTTCCGATTTTCATGACCGTTATCAAAAATATAAACATAAAAAGACAACCATTCGCGAAACAATCTCCAAATTGTTTGTCCCGATTTTATTTACGACAATAACAACTATCGTCGGATTTATTTCGCTGGCACTAACACCTATCCCGCCAGTCAGGGTTTTTGGAATTTTTGTCGCATTCGGAATTTTTGTAGCATGGTTCTTATCGATAACCTTTAATCCGGCTTTCGCGGTTTTAATATCAGACAAGGCGTTGAGAAATTTTGGCAAGATTAAAGATACCAAAGGATTATTGTCGCGAATTATGCATTTCTTCCGTGATTTTGATGCCAAACATTATAAGGCAATTCTGGCCGGGACAGGGATAATAATCGTGATCGCGGCTGTCGGCTTAAGCATGATAGTTGTCAATGATAATCCGGTCAAATGGTTCAAGGCCGATCACCCGCTTCGTATCGCCGATGCAACATTAAATAAACATCTGGCTGGTACCTATATGAATTATCTTGTTGTCGATGGTGAAGAACCGGATGCAATGAAAGATCCGGCAACATTAAAATATATTGAATCTCTTCAGAATCATTTGGTTAAAAACAAAATAGTCGGTTCCACAACAGGTATTACCGATATTATTAAGAAGATTCGTTATGAACTCTTTAATGCCGACAGTTCCAAATTCGCTATCCCCGATAATCAGAATGAGATCGCACAAGATATTTTCCTGTTTGAGATTTCAGGCGGTAACCCGGATGATCTATTCAAATTTATTACTGAGGATTACTCAAAGGCAAATCTCTGGGTACAGCTAAAAGAAGGCGACAATGAATCAGTCAAATCTGTTTTGACCCTGACCGAAAAGTATCTTGCCGACAATCCGCCCCCGGAAAATATTACTTTCCAATGGGCGGGGCTGCCATATATCAATGTTGTCTGGCAGGAAAAAATGGTTGGCGGGATGAGATCGGCTCTGCTGAGCTCCTTTGGCGTTGTCTTTCTTATGATGATATTCCTCTTCCGTTCGCCGCTGCTTGGTTTCATCTCGATGTTACCACTATCCATAACAATTATGGCGATCTACGGTTTTATTGGATATATCGGCAAACCGTATGATATGCCGGTGGCGGTTCTATCATCGCTGACCTTGGGATTATCGATTGATTTCGCGATCCATTTTATAAAACGAACTAAATATATTCATTCGGAAACCGGCAACTTCAAAGAAACTTATCCCTGGATATTCGAGAGTCTGGCGCGAGCGATTGGACGAAATGTTCTGGTGATTGCAATTGGATTTGTGCCGATGTTTTTCTCAACACTGGTACCTTATATAACAGTCGGATCATTCTTTTTCGCTATCATGATGGTTTCAGGCGCAGTAACGATGTTACTTTTGCCTTCGATCTTTATTGTTGCCCAGAAAAAACTTTTCCCGGACGCGGTTGTTGCAGTTCAGGCACAAGATATAATCGAAACTGTAAAAATATAATTTAATTAATGTTGGAGAACAAAATGAAATTTCAGAAAACTATTATGCTGTTGATTCTAATTGTTATGATTGGCGGTCAATCGAGCTATGCAGGTGATAATCAGGCGATGGAGATCATGAAAAAATCTCACCTTGCTATGTTTTACGCAGCCGATGATGGTATCGCCGAGGTCAAGATGACGATCACCAATTCGCGTGGAAAAGAACGTATCAGAGAATTTGCGATGCTTCGTCTCGACATCGAAGATGGCGGCAAACAGATGTATTACACGTATTTCAGAAAACCGCACGATGTCTCCCGTTTGACTTTTATGGTCCACAAAATACCAGAAGCCTCTGATAATCGCTGGTTATATGTTCCGTCAGTAGATCTGGTAAAGCGGATTTCGGCAGATGACAAAGGTTCCAGCTTTGTTGGTTCCGATTTCACTTATGAAGACGTTTCCGGGCGTCATTGGTCCGAAGACAACCATAAAATTTTGAAAGAAGATAAGCTTGATGATAACGACGTCTATATCATCGAATCAACACCTATTGAGAAATACAAAGGCTTTTCCAGAAAAGTATCTTATATAGATAAGGGACATTATCTCCCGCTCAAAGAAGAGTACTACAATAAAAAAAATGAATTGGTTCGTGTCTACACTGCTGAGAAGATCGAGGAGATCGATGGTATTATAACTCCGACTATTCGGAAAATGGAAAATGTTAAGAAGAAACAGTACACTATGGTTGAATTTACAGAAATCAAATTTAACATCGGCGTTGAGGAAGATATCTTTTCGGAAAGATACCTCAAAAACCCGCCTCGGCAATTCATCAAGTAGGGCAAGGAGAGGACTACTATGCTGACAAAAAAATATTCTTATTTAATGGCATTGATGATAATATTATTGATCCCGGTGACAGGGTTGGGATCGGAGACCTACTTCACCGGTTTTCTCCAGGGACTATACGGCGGCGGGCTTGATAAAGATAACCCGACTCTATCTGATTTGACCGCCTCGGAAACAAGATTACAGCTTCGGATGGAATCGTTTGCCGATAATGCCGAGTTTTTTGCGCGAATTGATTTTGTCTATGATGATTTTTATGAACACAGTACTGATATAGAATTGCGTGAAGGTTTTGCCAAATTCAGATTCGGCTCATTTTTGGATTTCAAAATCGGGCGGCAGATTGTGACTTGGGGTACCGGCGATCTGATTTTTATTAATGATGTTTTTGCCAAAGATTATCAGTCATTTTTCACCGGTCGTGATGATCAATATCTTAAGGCTCCACAGAACGCTTTAAGATTGGCTCTCTATACCGGTACTGGAACTTTGGATATTGTTTATACTCCCCGCTTTACACCTAATCGAACACCTACCGGTGAACGGCTGAGTTATTATTACCCCATGACACCTGAAGGCGGCGGGATTGTTGGCGCACCGGAATATCTTTTTGAGGCCGATTTTCCTGAAGCCAGTTTTGAAAATAGCGAATTAGCTGGACGGTTCAGTCGGTATCTCGGTAATGCTGATATTGCCTTATATGGATACACCGGTTTCTATAAAAACCCGGTCGGCTATGATATGGCAACGATGTCATCATATTATCCAAAACTTAATGTCTATGGCGCTTCGGTAAGAATGCCGATCTTTGGAGGGATTGTCTGGGCCGAGGGTGGCTATTTCGATTCACGAGATGATATCGATGGCGATAATCCGATGATACCTAATTCAAAGATCAGCACTTTGATCGGTTTTGAACGGCAAATAGGTTCAAATCTGACCGCCAATATTCAGTATCAAAATGAAAAGATGATAGACTTTGATAAATATGTAGAAAATCTTCCTGTGGGAATGGCCGGAAAAGAAGAGACATATCACCTGGTGACAACGCGTTTTACTCAGCTTCTTATGATGGAGACATTATCTTTTTCGGCCTTTGCCTTTTATTCACCAAACGAGGAAGATTTTTACGGACGATTTTTGGCTAATTATAAATATTCCGACGCAATCACATTGGCGCTGGGAGCAAATATATTTGACGGTCAGGATGAATATACATCTTTTGGTACCTTTCAGAAAAATGATAATATTTATCTAAAAGTTACGTATGGATATTAATGGAGAAAGTTATGACGTTGGAAAATAGTATAAGATTAATGGCTGGAGCATTGGTTTTGCTTTCAGTATCATTTGGTTATTTGGTTTCGCCATTCTGGTTTATATTAACTTCGTTTGTAGGCTTGAAATTGGTTCAATCATCATTCACAAAATTTTGCCCCGCCGAAATGGTGTTTGCCAGATTGTTCTATAATAAAAAATAAATTTTATTTAATTGCACCGGGATTATTGCTAAGGGCGGTTGGAATATTCTAATCGCCCTATTTTTATTCAAAAATAAATTTGCAATACCAATAATAACAATAGTAAAAAATAGTATTGCCATCATGCAGACTCTGCTGTTCCATTTTAAGCAAACACAATATTACAAAAAAAAGGTCTGAACGCCACTTTGGCATCCAGACCTTAATTAAAATTAAATTAATTTAAAATATAAACATATCATCAAAGATAAATTGTCATATTTTTTTAAAATCCTCCGACCAGCTGCAAAATATTTGTATTATTGTCGCTGTTCTTATTGATAGTGGTTTCGAAACGAAGCTCAATGGCATCGGCAATAGCATAACCGGCACCAATAGAATATCTGTTGACCCAGTCAGCACCATCGGGCTGGAAAGCACCATAACGGCCGGTTAGGAAAAATTGATTGATATTATAGAAAGCTTGAACATAAAAGCCCCGATTTTTTTCTTCATCAATTGAACGATTGAACGATTGAACGATTGAGCGAGTGCTGAATATATTCACCCTTAAACCGGAAATCGGCGATAGCATACTGCAGGTCACCGCCAAACATCATCATTTCGCTTTTGTTTGATTGATTCAAACCGAAAGCTACCGAGCCGCCAACTTCAAGGTCCTGGGCCGGCGTCAAACCGACCCGGGTGCCAAAGGTATTGGCCGGAGTTGTATTGACTTCATCGCCAATCGATATGCCCAGCGCCATAGCATGAGCGGCATCGCTGATCTCATAGGATGATTCAATACCGTTTACTCCATAGACGACAAAATTATAATACTGCCAGTTCATAGTAAACTGAACGCCAAAATCATTCCAACCTTCATGAGTATTGCCACACACCTGCGGCGGCGAAACCAACTTGCGGTCAATCGAGGCATAAACATTATAATCAATCCCGAAAGGAACGTCGAATTTTCCAACAACAATTCCTGAATGCTTCACGCAAAATACCGAGCCTTGATGTTCTCCTTTGCTCCCAAAAAGATGAATATCAATGATGGCGGCGCCGAGTTCAAAGACACCGTCGTCGTTGTTGTAAGCAATAGCGGTCATTATGGATATATTCTCAGAGAGTTCCTTTGCAATATCAAGCTCGGCCTGACCCAGACCAAATGAGGTCTTATCGTCGGCCGATGATTGGTAATTTCCGACAACATCAAAGAAACCGGAGATTTCCAGATCCTCACTGATTGCGGAAACGCCGAAACCGAAGCAAAGCGCTACAGCTAGCAAGCATGTGATACTGATTCTGGTTTTCATGGATTTTTCTCCCAAATAAATTATAGTGCCTTTAAGGGCTATATTTTTTAAGTGTTGTCCGGATCAAAAACATTGTATAAAATAAATAGCCCCGCATTGTTTTCCAAATCAATTCGTTTATTATGGTAAAATTAAATAGGTGCCCTATAATTAATTATTGAGAGAATGAAAGAAGAGTCAAAGCGTTCAACTTTTGTTCAAAT
>JAUVBC010000342.1 GCA_030591405.1 Candidatus Zixiibacteriota bacterium | reverse complement strand
TGCTCGGTCGAAAGCCGGGAACAGACTTTGGAAGCAGCCGACGCGGTTGTTAAGGCCGGAGCCAAAGTATTACGCGGCGGTGCCTACAAACCAAGAACCTCACCATACAGTTTTCAGGGACTTGGAGAAGAAGGTCTCAAAATATTAAAGGAAGCTTCTGATAGAACCGGGTTGGCGATCGTTACCGAGGTGATGTCACCCGATAAAGTTGAATTGGTCGCTAAGTATGCCGACATTCTTCAGATCGGAGCGAGAAACATGCAGAATTATTCGCTACTTGAGGCAGTCGGTAAATCAACTCGTCCGGTCCTTCTCAAGCGTGGCATGATGTCAACCATCGAGGAACTTCTGATGGCGGCCGAATATATTTTGGCCAACGGTAATCCGAATGTGATGCTTTGCGAACGCGGTATCCGGACCTTTGAAAAATATACCCGCAATACACTCGATATCTCAGCAGTCCCGATTATCAAACAATTGAGTCACCTGCCCGTTATCATTGATCCGAGTCATGCCTCAGGAAAAAGGGAACTGGTCGATCCGATGTCAAAATGTGCCATTGCTGCCGGAGCCGACGGATTAATAATTGAGGTGCATCCGCATCCGGAAGAAGCTTTATCAGATGGTGCCCAGAGTCTACATCCGGAAGAGTTTGATGAATTAATGATTGGACTAAAAACTATCGCTGCGGCGGTTAACAAAAAGATATAATGAAGTTAAAGCAATTAAATGTTTTTATAGTTGGCCTGGGCCAAATTGGCGGATCAATCGCCAGGGTACTAACAACAAATAAATCAGTGGTTTGTGTGTACGGCTATGATACAGATAAATCGGTAAGCAAGCTGGCCGAAGAGCATGGATATATAAATAGTCAGGCCGAATCAATCGCCGATGGTATCAACAAAGCTGATTTAATTATTCTTGCGACACCAATTAGGACGACATTAAAACTTATCCCGGAAATTATCAAACAGGCTAAATCAAATCAGACTATTCTTGATGTCGCCGGGATTCAATCCGGGATTCTGGAGATAGTATCAAAACAAAATATTCAAACGAATTATATCAGCGGTCACCCGATCGCAGGTAATGAAGGTACCGGATTGAAAGCATCGTCTGCTGATAAATTCAAAAAAACGATATTTTTTCTTTCACCGGAGTTGTCAGCAACAAAAGAAGCGATTGATATTGTTATAGAATTAATAAAAGAACTTGGTGCAATACCGGTAAAAATCGATCCAAACAAACATGATCTTCTGATTTCAATGACAATTAATCTGCCATATATGATTGCATTGACTCTAATGAAAATGGCTGCAGGGCAAGAAAGCTCTTATGAAGATTTCTGGCAACTTGCCGGAGGAAGTTTTAAAGGTGCCACCAGAGTTGCATCGTCGTCACCGGAATTAACACTTGATATGTTTATAACCAACAGAGAAAATATTTTAGGCATTATTAAAATATTTCAATCCGAGTTATCCGAAATTACCGAGATGATAAGTACAGAAGATGAGAATGCATTACGTTCCCGAATTGACATGGCGAAAACTCAAAAAGATCATATGAACCGGGTTCAAAATGGATAAAGTCATTTCCGCCGCCAAGAGCCTCAAGGGAACAATAGATATTCCGGGCGATAAATCTATTTCGCATCGCGCCTTGATTTTTTCCTCAATGGCTAACGGAATTTCAAAGATAGAAAATCTATCAACCGCCGTCGACTGCAGATCGACAATTTCCTGTTTGAATTCTTTGGGCGTAAAAATTAAAAAACATGGTGATAGTACATTTATGGTCGAAGGAAAAGGACGATTCGGCTTTACAAAACCGTCAAACATTTTGGATGCCGGAAATTCCGGAACAACGATTCGACTGTTGTCGGGACTTTTGGCCGGTTTATCTTTTGAATCGTCAATAACCGGCGATAAGTCGCTTAGAAGAAGACCGATGAAACGGATAATTGATCCCTTGTCACAAATGGGTGCAAAAGTCTTTGCAGATGATAATAATGATTGTCCGCCAATTAGTATTAAAGGTCAAAAACTCAAACCAATTTCATATACCATGCCTGTCGCCAGTGCTCAGGTCAAAACTGCAATAATGATCGCTGGCTTGCTCTGCGATGGTACAACTACCATTATTGAAAAATATCAGTCGCGCGACCATACCGAACGGATGTTTAAATATCTTGGCGCCGATATCTCGGCAACTTTTCCAAAAATAGAAATCGGAGGCGGGCAATTGACTTCAGCCGAAATATTTGTTCCGGGAGATATATCCTCGGCGATATTTTTTGTGGTTGCAGCATTGCTTGTCAATAACTCAAATATTAAACTGAAGAATGTCGGTTTGAATCCAACCCGGATCGGTTGTTTGAACGCTTTAAAGAAAATGGGTGCTAATATCAATATCATTCCAGAAGAAACCAGGAATGAAGAGCCACTGGGGACGATTGAAGTATCTTCGTCTAAGCTTAATGCAATAAATATTGGCGCCGAGGATATTCCGTCGATGATAGACGAGATTCCGATTCTTGCTCTGGTCGCAACGCAGGCAAAAGGCAAAACAATAATTTCGGGCGCCGAAGAATTAAGATTCAAGGAAAGTGACCGTCTGAAAGCAATTACCGATTGTTTAAAACGGCTGGGGGCCTCGATTATTGAAAAGCCGGATGGCCTTGAAATCGAAGGCCCTACACCACTAATCGGTGCTGAGACAGAATCGTTCGGGGATCATCGACTGGCGATGACGATGGCGGTGGCAGGATTGATAGCAAGGGGTGAGACAAAAATTAATGATTTCGAAGCAGTCAATATTTCATTTCCTGAATTTATTAT
>JAUVBC010000283.1 GCA_030591405.1 Candidatus Zixiibacteriota bacterium | reverse complement strand
ACCTGAGAATATTGAAAATCAGATATTGATCTCATACCAGAATATATAAATAGATATCGATTCAATTTTGCATTTTAAACTATAATATTCTGTTAACTGTTCATTCCAATATTTACTTATATTCCCAAAAAGATAATAGGTTGAAATTGAAAGTGATAAATGCTTTGAAACCAATATATGAACTGATGGCCCCTGCTGGTAATTTTTCTATGCTTGCAGCCGCAATAAATGCAGGCGCCGACGCAGTATACTTTGGGCTAAAGGATTATTCAATGCGGGCATCTTCAAAAAACTTTGCCACGGATGAACTGGATCAGATGAAGGAACTCTGCGATTCTTCACCCAGAAAAGTGAAGATGTATCTCACCTTGAACACAATTATCTTTGATGAAGAACTGGAACAACTGGAACAGATTATAATACAAATAAAAGAAAAGATAGATGCGGTTATTTGTTGGGATCATGCCGTCATGTTGCTTTGTAAAAAATATAAAATTCCATTCTTCATCTCTACTCAGGCATCTGTTGCCAACACAAAAGCGGCTGAATATTATAAGGAATTAGGTGCTCAGAGAGTGGTCTTGGCTCGAGAGCTTGATCTAAAACAAATAAAAAATATCTCCAAAATAATTGATGTCGAATGTTTTGTTCATGGAGCGATGTGTGTGGCAATCTCCGGGCGTTGTTTTATGTCGCAGTTTACTTACAACAAATCGGCCAATCGAGGGGAATGTAACCAAAATTGTCGTCGTAATTACAAAATAACCGATAATGCCGGCCATGAATTATTGATTGAAAATTCACATGTTATGTCGGCCAAAGATCTATGTACATTGCCATTTATAGAGAAAATGAAAGAGGCAGGTGTAATGAGTTTCAAGATAGAGGGTCGCGGTCGGGATGCCAGATATGTGGATATTGTCACCTCGGTATATCGCCAGGCGCTCGACAAAACTTTGTCTCAGAAAGAAATCAAGGACAAGATCAACGAACTCGAAAAAGTATTTAATCGACAGTTTTCTTCGGGGTTTTACCTTGGTCAACCAACATCTTATGATTTTTCAACAACTGAAAATAATGCCGCAACAGAGATAAAACGCACTCTGGGGACAATCGTTAATTATTATTCAAAAAATCAGGTTGCCAGTATCAAACTGATAACGGATTTGGCAATTGGCGATAAAATCGTTGCCATCGGTAATAAAACTGGTATTAAAACAGAGATTGTATCTTCAATGGAAGTTGAAAATAAACCTATCGAAAAGGCTCAAAAAGGGGATTTGGTTGGCGTCAAAATTCCAGGCATCAGGAAGAGTGATACTGTCTATAAAATAGTACCCCGTGAATGATTAATAGTCGTCGCGGATAACTTTCCAGTTCTTATAATTTCTAATAATGTTACAGCTGGATACATCAAATAAAATGCCGAAGGTCGGACTTGAACCGACACGGGCCGTAAGGCCCAAGGGATTTTAAGTCCCTGGTGTCTACCAATTCCACCACTCCGGCATTGTTACGAGATTTTAATTTATATTATATGGTCATTAAACGCAAGAATCTTTTATAAAGTATTTATAATAATAAAACGGTCAGGCGGTTAACCTGACCGTTTGGAATATATAGCTTACATATTTGGCAGATTAAAACAGATCACTTTCGGTTCGGTCATCTCCTGAAGAGAAAACTTAAGACCTTCGCGGCCAAGACCTGAATATTTAACTCCACCAAACGGCATCGAATCAAGCCGATAATCGGTGGAATCGTTTATCATCACCCCGCCGCAATCAAGATCATAAGCAGCCTTAAAAGCGGTATCAACATTGCTGGTAAAGATTCCGGTTAATAATCCGTAAGGAAGTGAATTTGCCTCCTTAATAGCTTTATCCAGATCATCAATTTTATAAAAATTAACGGTCGGACCAAAAACTTCTTCGCAATGAATAGTTATATTGTCTGGAAGATTCTCCAGAACGGTTGGTTCATAAAGCGCACCGTCTCTTTTTCCACCGGTTAATATAGTAGCACCTTTTTCTTTTGCTTCATTGACCCATTTTTCGACCCGGATTGCTTCGGCTTCGTTGATCATCGGTCCCATATTGGTATCTTCTTTTAACTTATCGCCGATTTTATACTTTTTGGTTTGCTCAACAAATTTTGTCTTAAACTCATCATATATATCTTTATGAATAAGCAGACGCTGAACGCCGATGCAATTTTGTCCCGCCGCCCAGAATGCGCCCGAGACACATGACTCAACAGCAAGATCTATATCAGCATCTTTCCAAACAATCACCGGAGAATTCGAACCAAGTTCCATCCCGATCTATTTGATTCCGGCTTTAGATGCAATATGTTTTCCGGCCTCAACACCACCAGTGAAAGAGATCATCCGGACCCGTTCGTCGGAGACAAGAGGATCACCTATCTCATGACCATTACCGGTAAGTAACTGTATTGCTTGAGGCGGCAAACCAGCTTCGAGGAGAACTTCGACAAGTTTTATGGCCGATAAAGGCGTGACGGTAGCTGGTTTTAAAATCACTGAATTACCGGCGGCAATCGCCGGACCTAGCTTGTGAGCAACCAGATTCAATGGATCATTAAACGGCGTGATAGCGAGAACAACACCAATTGGAAATCTATAATAATATCCGCGCCGCTTCTCCCCTCCCGGGAAAGAATCAAAAGGAATTGTCTCACCCAAAATCCGTTTCGATTCTTCGGCGGCGACGATCATCGTGTTGACACATCTTGAGGCTTCTTTTCTAGCCTCAACGATTGTTTTTGATCCTTCGCGAGCGATAACAGTCGCGAACTCTTCCTGCCGCTGTGAAATCAAATCGGCCGCCTTGAACAGAATTTGTGCCCGCTCATAAACGGTCATCTTTTTTGTAATTTCAAATCCCTTTACCGCACAAGCTAAGGCAGTTTCGCAATCCTCCTTTGATGCAGCAGGAACGGTGTCAATTAGTGAATTATCAAAAGGATCAATAACATTTATTTTTTTATCACGGTCAACCCATTGACCATTGAGCAGCATCTTCATTGTTTCCCTCCAACATGAATAATATCAATAAGAGCGCTGAATCCGGTTTCAACACGCCCGGCACCCGGGCCTACGATCGTAACATCGCCCAATGTATCAGTAGTATAGGTGATAGCATTGGTTGCCCCCATTACACCTGCCAACGGATGTGAGATATCAACCTCTTCAGGTGCAACCGATCCTTTGACCGTGTTTCCATCAAGCCAGACTTTACCAATTAATTTAAAACGCTTTCCGCGCTCTTTGGCATCGGCGATAGCCTCTAATGTAATTTCAGTAATGCCTTTGCAAGGAAAATCATCCGGTTTATTATTTGAGTTGAAGATAGCATTAGCAATAATAGTTACTTTTGCCAGCGCATCCCAGCCAAGAACATCGGCATCAGGAACCGCTTCGGCATAACCAAGTTCCTGTGCCTTTTTTAAGGTCTCTTCGTAGCCGTTTCCTTTTTCCATCTCAGAGAGAATATAATTAGTGGTTCCGTT
>JAUVBC010000028.1 GCA_030591405.1 Candidatus Zixiibacteriota bacterium | reverse complement strand
GCAAATCATTGAACAATCAACGTGCTGTCAGGTCGCCGCGCAAGACGATATCCAGTTCATCTATTTTTTCTTATCTAACAGTATATCCATTAATTCCGTAGCTATATAAAGTTTATTTCTTTTGCGATCAGTAAGTTCTTTAAGGATGCCAATCTCAACTAATCTTATAACACCGCTTCTAACATAATGATATGGTTTATCCCACCTATTACTCAAAACTGATATAGACACCAATGGATTGGAAAATATCTCATCAACTAATCTGAATGCCGATTGTGGTCTGTTCTTACTTTTCTCTAAGAGGCCCTTATACTTACTATTCAATTCAAGTATTGTGCGCGCATCATCAATTGCTTTTTTTGATTGATGAACGACACCTCTTAAAAAGAATTCAATCCACCCGCGCCAGTCGCCCTTTTTGCTCACCGATAAAAGTGAATCATAATAATCTGATTTATATTCTTCAAAGAAAGGTGATAAGTAAAGCAATGGTTGTGATAAAGCATTTCGTTCTCAGAGGTATAGCACAATTAGAAGCCGACCTATTCGTCCATTACCATCAAGAAAAGGATGTATTGCCTCAAATTGATAGTGCATAAGAGCGCATTTTATTAAAGGCGATTCATCAAAATTATCATTTAAATACCTTTCCCATTCATACATTGCATCACGCATTTCAAGTGGTGGTGGTGGAACAAATTTAGCATCTTCTTCCAATCCCCCAGCCGGCCCGATCCAATTTTGAATATTTCTCAACATTCCCGGTGCTGATGTGCTTCCTCTTACTCCTTCCATAAGTACTTGATGTAAATTCTTAATCAATCTCAAGGAAATAGGTAAAGTCTTAATCAATTCAAGTCCATGAACCATAGCCTTAACGTAATTCTCCACTTCCTGAACATCTCCAATTTGCGGCGATTTCTTATCTGAGGCTTCATGAGCAAAAAGGTCATTAAGATCCGATTGTGTTCCCTCAATTCTTGAACTTGAAACCGCTTCTCTACGGATATAGGGCGAAACTAACAGATAGGGATTATCCAGCAATCTCCCGGTACCGGATAATTCACCGAGCTGACGATCTGCCTCAGATTGAAGTTTTACCAATTTCGCATCATATTCGATTTTGGGCGGAAGCGAATTCGGAATAAAAGCCCAATTTCCACTCAGCGATTTGACGCATTTTCCTGCTGGCGAATCCTTAAATTTCATAGAATCCATTGAATAATTTCCTTATTTGCGAATTTCACAATATTATAAAATAACGATACTCCTTATTTACTTATATGTCAATAAGAAATGTCGTTATTTCACTTTTTCTATAAAATGTGAAATAAAATAGATGAACAGCAAATTTAGTCTCAATAAAATTGCGCTAATATCGCAAATTCATGCATATTCGATATTCAACCAAACAAACGCTACTACTCTTCTTTAACTACCCGGGCGACGTCGGTGACTTTGTCGTCTTTATCAAGCATTATCAACCTCACACCCTGCGTGTTCCGGCTGATAACATGTATATCTTTTACTCGCTGGCGATTGGCGATCCCGTTACGGGTTATCAGAATCATCTCATCGTCTTCCACGACCTCTTTCACCGCCACTACTTCACCATTACGCGCAGTCGCTTTGATATTTATAACACCCTGTCCGCCGCGGTTGGTTATGCGGTTATCGGCAATATTGGTACGTTTGCCGTAACCGTTTTCGCACACTGTCAATAGTGAGGCGTCCCGTTTGACCACGACCATCCCGATAACATAATCATCGAGCCGCAGTTTAATACCATGCACACCATAAGCAGTCCGGCCCATCGCTCTGATTTTTTCCTCAGGGAACCGAATAGCCTGACCCATTCTTGTCGCCAGCACGATATCATAGCTGCCGTCACTGATCGAGGCTTCAATCAATTCATCTTTTTCAGGAAGATTGATCGCATTAATTCCGGTTATCCGCGGATTTGAGAAGGCATCCAGCGATGTCTTTTTAATCTGCCCGTCTTTGGTCGCCATAACAATAAACAAATTAGGATCAAAAGAACGGACCCGGCAAAACGCGGTGATAATTTCATCATCGCCAAGATTACACATATTTACAATCGGCTTGCCCCGCGCAATTCGTCCACCTGTCGGGATGGCATGCACCTTGACCCAATAGCAACGACCTTTATTAGAGAAGAAAAGAATATAATCGTGGGTTGAGGCGATAAACAGATGTTCCGCAAAATCCTGATCGCGGGTTTCAATCCCCTTGGAACCTCGTCCCCCTCGATTCTGCCTGCGATACATCGATACCGTCAACCGTTTGACATACCCAAGATGCGATATGGTGATAACCATATCTTCTTCGGCGATCAAATCCTCAACAGTGAACTCCTCGGCTTCATCCTGAATCATCGTCCGGCGATCATCGGCATATTTTCTCTTCAGCTCCAAAAGCTCTTCTTTAATAATTGCCATCCGGCGCGGTTTCGATTGCAGGATATCTTTTAGCTCGGCAATCAACTTTATCGTGGCGATATATTCTTCTTCAATTTTTTCCCGTTCCAGACCGGTCAGTCGCGCCAGTCTCATCTCCAAAATAGCCGAGGCCTGAATTTCCGAGAGCTTGAATTCTTTTATCAATCCTGCTTTGGCCGTGGGAGTATCTTTCGACTTTTTGATCAGAGCGATGATCGCATCGATATTATCCAGCGCAATTTTATATCCCTCAAGAATATGCGCCCGCGCCTCGGCCTTCTCCAGATCAAATTGGGTTCGTCTGACCACAACCTCGTGGCGATGTTTCAGAAATTCATCAAGAATCTGTTTCAGCGTTAAAACTTTTGGAATCCCGCCAACCAGAGCCAGCATGTTGATAGCAAAAGTTGATTGCATCTGGGTATGTTTATATAACTGATTAAGGACAATATCAGCCTGCGCATCACGTTTGAGTTCAATAACTATTCGCATGCCGTCGCGATCAGATTCATCGCGCAGATCAGAGATCCCTTCAATCTTTTTATCACGAACCAGTTCGGCAATTTTTTCCAGTAAATTCGACTTATTCACCTGAAACGGAATCTCGGAGACAACAATTGAATCCTTTCCGGATTTCTGTATCTCCACCATCGCTTTGGACCGAACGATCAGCCGTCCTTTGCCTGTTTTATACGCCGAACGAATCCCTTCCCGTCCGTTGATAATACCACCGGTCGGAAAATCGGGACCTGGAATAATCTCAAGCAATCCGTCGGAATTGATCTCGGGATCATCAATTATCGCGGTCAGACCATCAACTATTTCACCAATGTTATGAGCCGGGATATTCGAGGCCATCCCAACCGCGATACCGGAAGTGCCATTGCAAATCAGATTGGGAAACTTACCCGGTAAAACTCTTGGTTCGTCCCTTGTTTCATCATAGTTGCGCATCTTGGCAACAGTATTTTTTTCAAGATCGGCCAGCATTTCCATTGCAATTGAAGTCATCCTCGCTTCAGTATATCTCATCGCCGCAGCGCCATCACCATCAACCGAACCAAAGTTCCCCTGACCATCAACCAGCGGATACCGCATATTAAAATCCTGAGCCATACGGACCAGAGTCGGATAAATCACCTGTTCACCATGGGGATGATAATTACCGGAAGTATCACCCGCTATTTTGGCGCATTTACGATGCGGCCGTCCCGGGTTAAGCTTCAAATCATTCATGGCAACCATTATTCTTCGATTTGATGGTTTCAGACCATCGCGAACATCAGGCAGGGCGCGGTTGGTAATAACCGACATAGAATAGTCAAGATAAGAGCTTTTCATCTCATCTTCTAAAAATATAGGAACAATCTTTTCTCTTTCCATCGCCATAGTAAAATCCTCTATAAACTAACGGTGCATCTGTTCTATTTCACCCTGTAAAGATACACAATTTTATGTTTGAAAGCAATCAAATGAATTCATTTTTTCAGTCAAAATTATCCTGTAATAAACCGCCACACAAGAGGTTAATAAGGATGTCATCAGGAAACTATATTTTAATAATAATGTCTCATTCGTTTCAATGATAAAACAAGAGGCGGGATAATTATGAATTGGATGATAATACCTGGTATTCCCGAAATGACAGCGCCACCGGCCGCGAGAAACTGAGCCGGGCCATATGGAAGCGCAATAAACTGCCCAAGAATAAAGAGTCCCAGTGCAAAAACCAGCCGCCCAATTATCATAGCTATCAGCAAAGATAAATAGATATTTAACTTAAAATGGCGATACGCTAATGCCGCGGCAAGCCCATAAAAAGGAAGTTCCATAGCCATTAGTGGAACAGCATAGGTTGGCGGCATTGATGTCAAAAGATGCGACAAGATTGGCGCAAGTAAACCGACTATTATTGCTGGCCCCGACCCAATAACAAGACCACATATTATAACAGGGATATGCATCGGTAAAAATATTCGGCCCGCAATTCCAAATTGATGAAATATTATCGGTAAAACTATGGCAATCGATAGATATAATGCCGAATGGGCAATACGCCTTGAACCCAATTTTGATTAGCCTTTGGTACCAATGGCAAGATATAATCCGGGATGATCGATGATTGAGACGTCAACAAAGTTCCCCTGACTAAATATCTCTTTCATCCTTTCCAGTGAAGAAATATGGTCATCGGCCACCGGACCACCGGCTTTTAAATGATAAGTATCCAACTCTTTACTGCTTAACAAATGAATAATATGAAATTTACCGCCCTTTTTCAGAATTCGTGAGGCTTCTACCATAACCGATTCCTGACAGGTAAAATGAGCAAAGGCGGCAAAAGAGACGGCAACATCAAACAATTCAGATTTCAAAGGCAACATTTCGGCGTCGGCGTCAATTGCCCAGACGTTTTTAAATGGGAAATTTTTCCGGGCTTTCTTTACCATTTCGGCAGACAGATCAACACCAACAACCAAACCTTCGGGACCAACCCGCCGTCTTAAAAGGTCAAACAATACTCCGGTGCCACACCCCAGATCAACGATCTTGTCATGCGCTTTAATATCAAAAGATTCAATCAGAAAAGAAAGGATTTCAAGATCTTCGGCAGTGAACATCTTGTCCCATTCTTCTGCAAGCGCATCAAAATATTCTCTTCGATTATTCATAGCTTAGTAAATAATATCAAAAAGCAAAATTGTCAAGCCTTTATAACTCCCTTTGTTAACCGAAGCAAAATTTGGAATATAAATTTGAGGAAATCGGGAAAAAACAGTCAATATGTGATTTTATACCGTAAAAAAATTAAATATATATGAAATAGTTCTAATATTGATTAAGGAATTGTTTATACTTCGAGGTTACACAATTTTGAGGAGATATGGCCGAATCTAAATTTATACATATAAAGGGTGCCCGGGAGCATAACCTAAAAAATATAGACCTGAAATTGCCCCGCAACCAACTAATCGTGATAACCGGACTTTCCGGTTCGGGTAAATCATCGCTCGCTTTTGATACTATTTATGCCGAGGGCCAGAGACGGTATGTTGAATCATTATCGTCCTACGCCCGGCAGTTTCTGGGATTGATGGAAAAACCAGATATCGATTTTATCGATGGTTTATCGCCGGCGATTTCTATCGAACAAAAAGGAGCCGCCAAAAACCCCCGTTCTACGGTTGGCACCGTTACCGAAATATATGATTACCTGAGACTGATGTTTGCCCGGATCGGTGTCCAGCATTGTACCAAATGCGGTCGACCGATCACCCGACAAACGGTCGAACAGATCGTTGATTCGGTGCTTTCATTTGAAGAGGCAACCCGTCTGATGGTTCTTTCGCCACTGGTACAAGGAAGAAAAGGCGAACATCGGGAGATAATCGACAATGCCCGCCGTGAAGGTTATGTCAGACTTCGAATTGACGGTGAAATTGTCGAAACGGAATCAGAAATCACACTGGAAAAAAACGTCAAGCATACTATCGAGGCGGTCGTCGATCGTCTGGTTGTCAAAAAGCGTGCGGTCCGAAGACTGGCCGATTCGGTTGAAACCGCTTTGAAAACTTCGGGCGGGACAGTACTGATAAATATTAAGAAAAAGGATATGCTGTTTTCGGAACAATCGGCCTGCTTGCACTGCAATATCAGCTATGACGAACCTTCGCCGCGCATGTTCTCTTTTAATTCACCTTATGGCGCCTGTCAGGACTGCGGTGGATTGGGACAAAAGATGGAAGTTGACCCTGTTCTGGTTATCCCTGACCCCTCGATTCCTTTAAATCAGGGTGCAATTCATCCCTGGAAATCGGATAATGCCAACTGGTATCGTTACATGCTCAAAGGTGTTGCCGAACATTATGATTTTAAACTTTCGAAACCATTCGACAAACTCCCGGTTAAACTTCAAAAAATTATTCTATACGGTTCCGGTCGAGAGCAAATAAGTTTTGACTATGAACATTCCAACGGCCGTGGATCGGGGAAATATACGAATAAATTTGAAGGTGTTATCAGGCATCTCGAACGGCGTTATCGACAGACAGAATCAAACGGTATCAGACAATGGATCGAGCAGTACATGTCAATATCTTCCTGCCCAAGCTGCAAAGGCGCACGGCTCAAACCGGAATCGCTCTCGGTTATAATTAATCGGGAAACGATTGATTCGATCACCGATATGTCGATCAAAGAGGCTCGCCTGTTTTTTGATAATATTAAATTAACCCGTAAGCAGGAACTGATTGCGCGTCAGATAATCAAAGAAATTAAGGAACGGCTCTCATTTATGGATGATGTCGGTCTCAATTATTTGACTCTCGGTCGCTCTGCCGCAACTTTGTCCGGAGGCGAATCACAACGAATCAGGCTGGCGACACAAATCGGTTCCCGACTGGTGGGAGTGATGTATATTCTTGATGAACCATCGATAGGGCTGCATCAGCATGATAATCAGAAACTCCTGAAAACGCTACATGGTCTTCGCGATCTGGGCAATACCGTACTGGTGGTTGAGCATGATCGGGAAACTATAGAATCGGCTGATTACGTTGTCGATCTTGGTCCCGGAGCCGGGAAAGAGGGCGGGAAAATTGTAGCCGTCGGAACTCCCGCACAAATAAAAAGAAACCGCAATTCAATCACCGGTGCCTATCTGTCTAACCGAAAAAGGATCCCAGTTACAAAGGAACGACGCACTTTCAATGGCAATTTTATTACGCTGACAGGTGCGCGCGGCAACAACCTAAAAAATGTCGATGTAAAAATTCCAATGGGTGTCTTTACGGTTGTGACCGGTCTCTCCGGATCAGGCAAATCAACCCTTATCAATGAAACCTTATATCGTATCCTTGCTCGTAAATTTTACAACTCCCGCAAGGCTCCGCTTCCTTATGATAACATCTCAGGTATGGAACTGATTGACAAAGTCATCGATATCGACCAATCACCAATCGGCCGTACCCCCCGATCTAACCCGGCTACATATACAGGTGTCTTTACTTATATCCGTGATCTCTTCTCTCAAATTCCGGAATCAAAGATGCGGGGATATTTGCCGGGACGATTTTCATTTAATGTCAAGGGCGGCCGCTGTGAGGCATGTCAGGGAGACGGAATTATTAAAATTGAGATGCACTTCCTTCCTGATGTTTATGTTCCCTGCGAAATCTGCAAAGGTCGAAGATTTAATCGCGACACTCTCGAGGTTACCTACAAAGGGAAATCTATTGCCGATATTCTTGATATGACCGTCGAAGAGGCATTAAAGTTTTTTGAGAATATTCCCAGGATCAAACGAAAAATGGCGACGCTAAAATCTGTCGGACTTGGATATATTCATCTCGGGCAGCAGGCCACCACTCTTTCGGGAGGTGAGGCGCAACGAATCAAACTCTCGACCGAGCTGTCAAAACCGGCTACCGGTTCAACTTTTTATATTCTTGATGAACCAACCACCGGTCTGCATTTTGAGGATATCAAGATGTTGCTTGAGGTCCTTAATCAACTGGTCGAGCGTGGTAATACCATCCTGGTCATTGAGCATAATCTTGATGTCATCAAAACCGCCGATTATATCATTGATATCGGCCCCGAGGGTGGCGATGCTGGAGGAGAGATAATTGCCGCCGGAACTCCCGAAGAAGTAGCAAAGGTAAAAAAGTCATACACCGGACAGGTCCTGCTAAAAGAGCTGAACAACAAATAAATCTTATTCGAATTTTCATAATTTTGCACCGTTTGACTTATTAATCTTTCAAATATCATCATACAGGCAACTAATTAGACAATCGTTTAAGCTGAATCAATCCTCAGTACTGTAAATTTATTTTAGTTTTATGTCATTTTTTTCTTGCAGGAAATATTTAACATTTCTATTCTCTTTGTAATTGAGTGTTATAATAGGTTTGAATATTGTATGAATGATACAAATTTGTTAAAAATAGATGGCAGCGAATACGGAATAAATTATTGTACTACTATTAATATGAATAAAAAGGAATTAATTCTAAAACAAACCTAAAACCCTCATGGAGGAAAGGAAAAGCAATGGCAGTAAAGAAAAAAGCGAAAGCCAAAGCGAAACCAAAAAAGAAAGTGGTCAAGAAAAAAGCCACTAAGAAAAAATCTGCGGTAGGCAAAGCCTGGACAAAAGCAGAGATTTCAGCCTTAAAAGTTGGCTACAAAACCAAAGCAGCTTCCCAACTAGCCAAAGAAATGAAACGTACATTGGCATCAGTGCGTGGTAAAATCAGCGCCCTGGGACTGACCAAAGGTCCGGTCAAGAAAAAAGCAGCCAAGAAAAAAGTGGTTAAGAAAAAAGCCGCTCAGAAGAAAAAGGTTGCTAAGAAAAAACCGGCCAAGAAAAAAGTAACCAAGAAAAAAACCACTAAGAAGAAAAAACGGTAAGCTTGGTTTTTTAAGTTTCCCAGGGAAGGGAAAAAATAGGGAATCGTTTAAGTGAAACTTCCCTAAAAAAAGCCCCGTCTTAGGACGGGGCTTTTGATTTATCTGCTATTTTGTATATACAGATTATTTGAAAACGAATGAATTATCATCAATCCAGATTATAAAACACCTTCTTGCCAAGAAATTGCGCTTTGGGGCCAATTGACTCCTCAATCCGAAGAAGCTGGTTGTACTTGCAGATCCGGTCAGTGCGACAAATCGATCCTGTCTTGATCTGACCGGTCCCGGCCGCCACGACCACGTCAGAGATAGTGCTGTCTTCAGTCTCACCACTACGATGAGACACGACCGCCGTAAAACCGGCTTTTTTGGCCATCTCTATTGTATCGAGTGTCTCGGTAAGAGTCCCGATCTGATTGAGCTTTATCAAAATCGAATTTGATGACTTCTCCTTAATTCCACGCTTCAGTCGTTTGGGATTGGTTACATACAAATCATCACCAACAATCTGAATCTTCTTTCCAAGCTTTTCGGTCATCAGCTTCCAGCCATCCCAATCATCCTCGGCCAGACCATCTTCGATTGATATAATTGGATACTTTTTGACTAAATCAGCATAAAAATCAATCATCTTTTCTACCGGTAGTTTTTTGCCTTCCCCTGCGAGATCATAAATCTTCTTATTATTATCATAAAACTCGGTCGAGGCCGGATCAAGCGCAAGGAAAATATCTTTCCCCGCCTTATATCCCGAAGCTTCGATTGCCTTCATAATTATCTCAAGCGCTTCTTCGTTTGATTTTAGGTCAGGCGCAAAACCGCCTTCATCGCCGACGGACGTATTATACCCCTTCTTTTTCAAAACCTTTTTCAAGTGACCAAATATCTCGGCGCCCATCCTTAATGCTTCCGAGAACGATTTCGCCCCGGTAGGCATTATCATAAATTCCTGCAGATCGACATTATTGTCCGCATGTTTTCCGCCATTGAGAATATTCATCATCGGAACAGGCAGCAATTTACAATTTACGCCACCGATATATTCATAAAGATACCTACCAACCGATTGAGCCGCCGCCCGCGGAGTCGCCAGCGAAACGCCAAGAATAGCATTGGCACCCAGGTTTCCTTTATTCTCGGTCCCATCAAGTTTGATTAAAAAATTATCGAGCGTGACCTGATCATAAGGATCAAGACCGTTCGAAATAATCGCTGGTGCGATTTTTTCATTCACATTTTTGACCGCTTTTAAAACAGACTTGCCAAAATACTGTTTTTTGTCGCCGTCACGCAGTTCCACTGCCTCATAACTGCCGGTCGATGCCCCCGACGGTACCGCTGCTCGGCCCAGTGAGCCATCGCTGAGGACGACATCAACTTCCACTGTTGGTGTTCCACGCGAATCAAGAATCTGACGTGCCACGATGTAATCAAAATCAGACATCTATACATCCTTCCTGTTTTAAAATTTTGCCCAAATCTAAATTTTGGGAAAATTAATGGCAATATAAAAATTGTCCGAGTTCTCAGATGCACCTCTTAAGACAAACCAGAACACAAGAAAATTTATACTTTTTCCAAAAAAAAGTAGGTCAAAACCAAATTCAAGCGTATATTTTGCAATATTTATGAAAAATGGATTAAATAAAACTTCGACCAAAATAAAACAGGCAGTAATTCTGGCTGGCGGCAAAGGAAAAAGACTCCAGCCTTACACTAAAATTCTACCTAAACCGCTTTTCCCGGTTGGAGAACAACCGATAATTGAGATATTACTGCGCCAATTGGCAAAAGCCGGCATAAAGGAAGTAATTATGGCGGTCGGTTATCAGGCTGAACTTATCAAGGTTATTTTGGGTGATGGTTCACAATTTGGTCTGAAAATCAGATATGCTTTGGAAAAAACACCGCTCGGAACAGCTGCTCCCTTAAAAAAGATCAAATCTCTGGATCAAAATTTTCTGGTTTTAAACGGCGATCTTCTCACCGACCTACCTTTTACCGATTTTATCAAGGCTCATTTAGATGCCAAAGCTCCGGCGACAGTTGCCGCCTTCAAGCGCTCAGTAAAAGTCGATTTTGGTGTAATTTCGGCCGAAAATGACAAAATCATTAAATATTATGAAAAACCGATTCATCGTTATCTGGTATCGATGGGTATTTACGCATTTAATCGCGATATTATCAAATTTATCCCAAACGGAAAATTTGATTTTCCGGATTTAGTGAACAAGCTAATAAAAGCGGGAGAAAACCCGTCAATTTACCCATACAAAGGCCGCTGGTTTGATATCGGACGGCCAGCAGACTGGGAAGCGGCTGACAAGCTATTTCAACGAAAACCTAAGCTATTTTTATAGGCAGAAGGCTCAGAATTACTTGCTACTGCCGATATAATATATATATTGCATTTTAAGGAAGGATAACTAATTATGAAATATCTGGTTACCGGCGGCGCCGGCTTTATCGGCAGCAACATCGCACACGAACTTCTAAAACGCGGCGAGCAGGTCAGAATTATTGATAATTTCTCAACCGGACTCAGATCAAATATTGTTGATATTCTCGATTCGATCGAACTGATCGACGGCGATATCCGCGATTTCTGGACAGTTCACGAAGCAGTTGAGGGAATTGACTATATTCTGCACCAGGCTGCATTACCATCGGTACCACGATCGATTTCCAATCCTTTGACTTCAAACAGTGTCAACATTGACGGCACCCTTAATATTTTAGAGGCAGCTCGTCAGGCTCATGTCAGACGAATTGTTATGGCCTCGTCATCTTCGGTTTATGGCGATACCCCGGTATTGCCGAAACATGAAGAGATGAAGCGGCATCCTTTGTCACCATATGCCGTTACCAAGATGGCTAATGAAGAATATGCCCGCGTATATTATGAACTGTATGGTCTGGAAACAGTTTGCCTGAGATATTTTAATATCTTTGGACCGCGACAGGATCCTAATTCCGAATACTCGGCTGTTATTCCAAAATTTATCGCCGCCCTCGAATCGGGCCAATCACCTACCGTTTTTGGCGATGGTGAGCAATCTCGTGATTTTACTTATATTGACAACACTGTCGATGTTAATCTACTGGCCACTACTGCCGAGGCGGCACCAGGTAATGTATATAATGTCGCTTGCGGCGGACAGTTTACTCTTAATGCACTGCTGGATGCCCTTAGAGAAATTATCGGGGTCGATACCAAAGCTGTATATGAACCGCCCAGACAAGGTGACATCATGCATTCCTTTGCCGATATCTCCAAAGCGGAAAACGATCTGAATTACAAACCGAAAGTCGGCTTCAAAGAAGGTTTAAAATATACGGTCGATTGGTTTGTCAACAAGACAAATTCAGAGACACCTATCGGCGGGATAAAAATCGGTTAATTATCAAAGAGATCGTCGAACTTTTTCTTTTTATCGTCTTTTGATTCTATATCTC
>JAUVBC010000218.1 GCA_030591405.1 Candidatus Zixiibacteriota bacterium | reverse complement strand
GCAGAATTCAATGCTGTAAAAGCAGGTGTCATGACATCGCCATTGACTGTGAAGAACAGTTTGGCCAGCAGACCGCGACCACCCGGAATGTATGGGCTAAAGGTCGGATCAACAGTTATCTGAACCTGATTTGTGGTATTGCTGAACGAATAACCTTTTTCAAAATCGCTGACATATTCAACTCGAGTGCCGACAAATGAGACTGAATCAAATTCCATATAGTCAGGGGTCCATTCCATCGGGACATTGATTCTGGAAAGGTCGTCATTGTTTTTGAAATATACCGAGACCACTGCTTTTCCACCCGGTACGGCCGGAACGGTCGCAACCCAGACAGAATCGGGAGGTGCTATAAACGGTGCCACATGAAGGCTAACCGGAATCTCCAGCGGAGAATTCTGGGCCTCTGCTGAAGTGACACTGATTGTGGCAGTGTAATCACCATACAGGACTTCGGAGAGATCAATATCAAAGAATACAACATTCGGTGTTGCCACCGGGAAACTGCTGGTAATAATCAGCCATGGTTCCGAACTTGTCGCACCGGCTATTTGAACCTGACGACCATATTGTTCATAAATATCAAACCGCTCATCTTCAATAATATCAAATTCTTTACCTTCAAAGGTAAATGATGGCGGATCTGCAATAAGGAACGGATCGCCCATTCCTTCAAGAGTAATTAGTTGAACGCACTCGTTACTATTCCCGCACATATCGGTGGCGGTCCATGTTCTGGTAAAGACATAACCAGCTACTTCATCGCCAGTCATATCGCCATCGACCATATCCAATGCCGGAGTAGCATCGCAATTATCTGATATTGTCGCTTGTCCAGCAACATCGGGACCATACTCGCCACCATACGAAGCGGTATAATCATCGGGACAGAACGTAAAGGTCGGTCCCTGTGTATCTTCAACGGTTATGATTTGAACGCATTCATTCGGGTTGCCATAGCTATCGACAACCGACCAGGTGCGAACTATTGTATAATTATAATCACAACTGCCGGGAGTAATAACTTCATCAAAGGTAACATCTACTGAAGCATCGCAATTATCGGTTGCTGTCAAAATAGCAGCTTCGGGAACAGCATCGCATTCAACGGTAACATCGGCCGGGCAAGTCTCAACAAAAACCGGCGCTTCGGTATCGTCAACAACAGTAATAGTCTGATCGCGAGTAAAGCTATTGTCGCAGGCATCAGCAATAGTCCAGGTTCTGGTCCAGTATCTGGTAAACGAACCTTCAACTATTTCGCCATCAACATAAGTATATATCGGGTCGGCGCAGTTATCGGTTGCGACCGGTGTTCCGGTATTACTCGGATCTGAGGAAGCTCCACAGGTAAGGATTATATCTTCAGGAAATGAAGTCAGGATCGGATCGGATGTATCAACAACTATAATAGTCTGAACACATTCAGCCGTATTGCCGGAATTATCTTCAGCTGTCCAGGTCCGAACAAGTCTATAAAAATTGGCACAAGGGCCATCTGTTCTAACTTCTGAATAAGTAAGTGTAACACCGGCGCAATTGTCGGTTGCGGTCATTTCGGCCGGTGCCGGAACCTGATCGCATTCGACCGTAACATCAACCGGGCAAGCCTCGACAAATGTCGGAGGTTCTTCATCAACAGCCAATGTAATCAACTGATCACAAGTAGCAGTATTGCCATAATCATCGGTAGCTGTCCATGTGCGGGTAACAACACCATCAACCGGAGCGGCATCAACAAAAGATGAAACTACACCACCACATAAATCTGAAACAGTAGGGGTACCGGTGAAATCTGGTTGGTCCGAATCGCCGCAGGTAAGTGCAATATCATCAGGGCAAGTAATTATCGGGTCATCGGCATCATTAACAGTCACATTAAAAGTACAAGTAGCTATATTTCCGGCATCGTCGGTGGCAGTAACCGTAACCAGAGTTGTACCGAGTTCAAAAGGTGAACCGGAAGCCGGATTGGCGACAACATCAACTGAAGCATCACAGTTGTCGGTCGCCGGATCAATCGTAAAGTTAACCGTTGCACCGCAAGTACCAGTCTCATTATCAACAACGATATCGGTCGGACAAGTAACTATTGGATCGGTTGTATCTAAAATTGTTATTGTTTGATCATCAGAAGCACTGTTTCCACAGGCATCGGTCGCCGTCCAGGTTCGTGTAATAACATCGCCGATAGGATTATCCGAATAAGTCACCACCGGTGAATCATCGCAACCATCAGTGGCTGTCGCCGTCCCGGTATTAGCCGGCTCGGTATCGGTATCACATTCAACTGTTATGTTAGCCGGTATTGTAAGCACCGGGGCTGTATTATCAGTTATTGTAATAATCTGATCACAACTTGATGACTGATCTTTGCTGTCGGTTGCAGTCCAGGTTCTGGTAATTGTTTCAATCGTCGGGCAAGTACCAGGAACCGGAGCAGCATCACTGTAGGTAACCGTTGGGACATCATTATCATCGGTAGCCGTAGCTGTTCCGGTAACTGAAGGGTCATATGATGTATTACATGCAACGTCGGCATCGACAGGGCAAGTGATCTCCGGAGGATTATCGGGTGCATAATCACCAATGGTCCAACATTGAGGCGTGAATTCATAGGGGACGCTAAAGATCCAATCAAAATCGCCGCCGGCATGAGTATCACCAATACAGAGAATACCATCGTTGGAAACTCGAAGATTAAAACGAATATATGCTTGATCCGGCATAGCACTTGTCATCATGCCAGACATTCCGGCAAAAGATATTGATATTGTATCAGGTAAACTTCCGTTTCCCCACCCATTTTCTAAGGGCAAAAGGCCAAAAGAATACATGGTTAAAAAGCCATTCAATAAATCCACACTCTTAGTCGATACAGCTGCATCGCCAGTTGCAGATTCCAAATGTGTTAAATTGCTAATGCTCCCATCTGGGCTGTAAAAATCAAATGCAAAAGTTCCACCCTGCAATTCAGGGTCCCCATCTCCAACTTTCATCCAAATATCAACATGAAAAGAATCGGCAGCTGCCAATGTAATTGCGCCATCGGTCGCCTGCGGGGATATCGCTTTTACCGTCAGAGTGGCGTTGGCCTGACCAAAGGTCAGAATTACAAGACAGAATAGGCCGAGTGTCAGCCAAGTACGTCTCATCATGATTCTCCTTGTCTTAAATAAATTATGTTATTGTTATTTTTCAAACGGGAAAAACTCATATAAATAGTCTTGTTGTACAATACAATATAAAACGCCATAGAATATAATTATCCTTAGACACCCTTAGCTATAGTTTTACTCAACACATGAACATAGCAAACTAAATACCGTAGTAACCGCAAAAAGTAAATAATTGCAAGTAATTAAATATATGTAACTTACCAGCCTTAAAATACAATATAGTTGTGGATTGTCAAGCTATTTAGCGGGAACTATTACGCAAAATATTGCATATTCATGCAGTCTCAGAGCTTTTTTGATTTTTGCGATATTGCCCCATCCAGAGCAAAAATAGAATCAATGAAGCACCCAAAACATCAAGAATCACATCGGCAACATCAGATTGCCGTCCCGGGATATATTTTTGATAATATTCATCGAGCAGGGCAAAAAGGATCAGAAAAAATGATGAGATTATAATCACATAATGAGGTTTTTGGTTATGAAACAATTGCGAAAACGATCTGAATATTAATATTGCAAAAAGAGCGTACTCAAGGAAATGCAACAACTTATCGGCCATCAAAAATCCGTATTCCGGCATATTCATCCCGGGAATCGACGAAAGTAGAAAAATAGCCAGGGCGTAAACAATAGCCGGGAAATGGTAAAAAAAGAATGTTTTCATTTATAAGCTTCCATAATATTTATGACAGTATATCTTTTATCGGCTTTCGTCAATAAAAATATTGCTTTTATGTTATACGAAACAATCAGAGAATAATTTTATGTTGACAGAAGTATCAGGCTTTTTCTACGTTTCCATTACGTTGGCAGTTAGTAGGGAAGAACCCGAGTACCGTCTAAAAAGTCGGGACGAAGTGGTTCTGCCAATTGATAGATTCGGGCAGATGTGGACATCTGCCGCGCACTGATTATAGAGGTTTGATTGAATTTTATAAAAAATAAAGCAGGCAATTAATATGAAAAATAAAGAAGATCTAAATCAATTTCCGACAACACCGGCTCTGGTCGGTAAAAAAGTATATTTAAAAGCAGCGGCTCCCGAAGATTATCTTGAGATTCATCGCTGGTTCAATGCTTCTGATCCTCAGTCCCAAACCTGTCATGCGGTCAGGATTTTGTCTCCCGAAGAGAGAGTAAAAAAGATGGAAAAGAAGGAATCAAGAGACAATGAGGGTCGCTTTGTTATTGCGGCAACAGAAAATCACCGGCTAGTTGGTGAAATTGCTTATTTCCATATGAATATGCTCAACCGGGCAGCCGAACTGGGTTATTTAATAGCTCCGGCGGAACGAGGCAACGATTTCGCCAGAGAAGCGCTCCAGCTTATAATCAAGTATTTGTTTTTGGATATAAATCTGAATAAAGTATATGCCCAGACCGCATCTTT
>JAUVBC010000295.1 GCA_030591405.1 Candidatus Zixiibacteriota bacterium | reverse complement strand
ATAATGGATAATTTTAAAATACTTGTGGTTGATGATGAACTTTTGATTCGCGACCTGTTGTACGATTTTTTTACCACTAAAGGCTGGGAGATTACCGTCGCTGAGGGTGGACAGAAGGCGATTGATTATCTTAAGAATCGGGAATTTGATGTGGTGCTGACCGACCTTAAGATGCCTGATCTTGATGGCATGGATTTGACTGGCAGAATTCGTAAGATGTATCCTGAAGTTCCGGTGGTGATAATGACTGGGTATCCCTCCCTTGAGACCGCTTTGGAGGCGCTTCGCTTTAAGGTTGATGATTATATCATCAAGCCATTCAACGTTAACCAACTATTCAAGGTTGTCCAACGAGTGGCTGAAGAGAAAAAAATGTCGGTGCAGTCCAGGGGCTAATTTAGAAATCATATGGTGTGCATCTGATTGTCCGATTTATCGGATCATTATTGTGCAAGGGACAAGTTATTTTTGAAGCAGGGTAAAAGGAAGGGTGAGCTAAATGATCGGCGCTGACAAAGATCCTGAATTGACCAAAGAGGAGTTTGGTTTGTTCCGTGATTATATTCACGAAAAAGCAGTGATGTATTTTGCCGACAACAAAATGTATTTGATAAAAAACCGGCTTGCAAAACGAATCATCGAGCTCGGCTTGAAGAGCTTTAAAGATTATTTTTACCGGGTCAAATACGATATCACCATGAAGGAATTCAATAAGCTGATGAACTTGGTGACAACCAATGAAACCAGCTTCTTTCGTAATCCGCCGCAGTTAAAGTCATTCTCTATGGAAGCTTTGCCGCAGAAGTGGATGAAAAAATGAAGCAGCGGGACACGAAAACTCTTAAGATTTGGTCGGCTGGCTGTTCTACCGGAGGGGAACCATTTACCTTAGCGATAATCATCCTTGAACACTTAAAAGTGATGGCCGGATGGATTATCGAAATCTTTGCCAGTGATATTTCTGAGCAGGTTTTGGCGGCGGCCCGTCAGGGGGTTTATAGCGAGTCAACTTTGGGATCCACCTCTCGCAATCTCGTCAAAAAGTATTTTGATCGGGAAGGTGATAAGTTCAGAATAAAACCGGTGATAAAAAATCTGGTTCGTTTTGCGTCTCTTAATCTAAACGATGGCCGAAAGCTATCAATGTACTCCGGGATGGATTTCATCTTTTGTCGCAATGTCATGATCTATTTTTCCGACGAGGTCAAAAGGCAACTGGTGCGAAATTTCTATAATTGCCTTCGTCCGGGTGGGTATTTTTATATCGGTCATGGCGAATCTTTACACGGAATCTCCAAAGCGTTTAAGCTCGTTTATTTTTAAAATGCCCTGGTTTATCATAGAGAAGAGACCGATCAGTCCGAGGCCAAAACAACACGGCGTTCGGCTACAACAGGAGCCTCAGGTGCCGGAAAAGCGAAGGACCTTCTGAAGAGTATTAAACCATTGGTTACATCAAAATAGAAATGTCTAAACGAATATAAAGGTTGATGTCATGGAACAAACAATAATGGTAGTTGACGATTCTCCGACGATTGTCAAGTTTGTCTCATTCTCATTGAGAAACAAAGGGTTTAGTGTTGTGACTGCTTGTGACGGAATGGATGCTATCGAGAAAATATCGAGTCATCCCAATCCGGTCGATCTGATTATCACCGATTTGAATATGCCCAATGTCGATGGCTACGAGTTGATTGCAACGCTACGCAAGAACAGCAAGTACAAAGATATTCCGATTATTATACTCTCATCTGAGGAAGAAGAGGCTGATAAGCAAAGGGGAACCGTTGCGGGGGCTTCAGCCTATTTGGTTAAGCCGTTTAAATCGGCTGTCCTGATCAGGGAGATATCCAAATTTTTGGGGTAGAGTTTATGTCTATAACGATAAAAAAGGGAGGGGATTTTGGCTGATTTAAAAATTCTCGCAATTGATGATTCTCCGACAATGCGGAGAATAATTTTGAATACGCTTAAACGAGCCGGATATACTGATGTCATCGAAGCGACTGATGGGAAAGATGCTTTGGCCAAGATGAAGGTTAGCTCATTTAATTTGGTTATAACCGATTGGAATATGCCGGAGATGGATGGCATAGAACTGGTTACCCATATTCGGAAAACAGATGATTTGAAAAGTATTCCGATATTGATGATCACTACTCGATCGGTACAGGATGATATCGTTGACGCTATTAAAGCTGGAGTCAACAGTTACATCGTCAAGCCGTTTACGCCGGATACGCTCAAGGAAAAAATTAACGAAGTGCTGGCCAACATCTAACGGAGAGATGGTAAAAAGAAAAATACTCAAGTAAACGACATGCCTTTTACCGATAAGGTCCGGTCTGAGTTGGAAAAATTAACCGGTTCGGTCGATTCGATGATGGAAAATTTGCGCAAGATGGAAAATCCGATTATGGAATCCCGTGAGCGTTTGTCACAGGCGAATGCCCAGCTTGACAAAATAAATTCTCAAACCGAAGCGGCCGCGCACCAGATACTTGATATGGTAGAGCAGATGATTGATTATCAGGAAAAGTCGGTCTCGTTATGCTCCGAGCTATCTGAGTTTTTTAAGCGCCTCCGTTCAAAAGATCGGGAAATATATCGTGAGAAGCTAAATCGGATTAGCGAAATGGCAAGTGCTTCGCAGAACAACGCCTTTTTGATTATGGATACGCTTCAGTTTCAGGATATCACTTCCCAACAAATGAATCATGCTTCTTCGCTACTTGAAGATATTGAGTCACGGTTACATAACCTTTTCAAGGTTTTTGACGGTAAGGAGTTGTTGGGTGTGGAAGAGCCGGTAAAAAAAGAGGGTCGGGCGTATGATCCGGATGCCGGCTTTATCGAAGGTCGTAATCAGAGTGAAGTGGATGCTATAGTCACCAGTACGGTTGAGGCTGGGATCACCGATGCGGGCCTCTCCGATCGAGGGAATCGCGGCTGATATGGTTAGCTGTTTCTGATTGTATCATATTTTTAAAGCATTCCATAATTCTCTGTCAGATCGACTCTATTCCTTCCGGTAAGCTTCGTTCTTAAGGCCTCCGGCCTTGCCTGATTTTTCTTGTTCTTTCTTGTTTTTTGTTGATTCCGCTTAGAGCAAAAATGATATTTTCCTGTAATGGACAATAACGACAATAGCTCGACCGAAATGGTTGCCGAAGAGAAAGTTCCGGATATCGGACAGTTTCAGGAATCGTTTTCGACATTCAATAATATCATAAACGATTTGCAACGCCAGTACCTTTCGCTGGAAAAAGAATTTGACCAGCAGGGACATCAACTGGAAGATATAAACCGGCAACTGCGCCATACCATCGCTGACAATCGAGCGGCTACGATATTTCTAAACTCTATCCTCGGTT
>JAUVBC010000132.1 GCA_030591405.1 Candidatus Zixiibacteriota bacterium | reverse complement strand
TTTGATCGCACCGGTACTGTCCGGATTATGAGTATTTACCTGACCGGCCGCGAAGATTAATTAAAACGACAAAACTATATAGACTTTGAACTTTAAGAATATTAGTTGAGATAAAAGAGAAGTCGTGATCATTTGTGTTTTAAATGTGACAATATAAAAAATCAATTGGAAGAGTTTGCTACCAAGAGGATTCGTGTTTTAACTCCTCCACTGCCGGGGGAGGCATTTGATAATGAAAATATTGCTTTTGTATATGCTGGTCAGGGACTCAATATTGAATTAATTGATACTGATAAAAAAGCAGATATTCTATAAGGCAAAATCAGTAGATTTGAAGCTTTATGTCTATAAAGCTTTTTCAATATCACTTTCGATGAACTCAAATTTTGTGTCGGGATCGTCTTTCTATAAAGTTGGTCCATAGCCCTATCACTCTGGGATTCCTTACTGCTATTAGCGCAAACCCGGCGATAAGAGCAGCGGCAAAACAGACAGCTTGTGACAACGTGAGCGGTCCGATAACGGCGTTAAGCTTTTCGGGTGCACGGAAGAATTCGGTTAGTGGCCTGCCAATACCATACAGCATCACAAACCAAAGCAGCAAGCTGTCTTTCCATTGCCTCCGGGGCAGAATCAAATAGCCAAAACGACGGAATTTGAAAAGGTTTTTAGTAATTTAATCCATTATTTCTGATTAAGCTTTTCGGCTATCCGGACGATAACTGATTATAAGCATACATTGCTAAAAAAAGTTCAGAATTATATAGAGCTTAAGGCGAAATAAACCTTTAAAAGGAGTTTCAAATGAAACGAACCATCTTAATTTGCGCAATGTTGTGTCTGATTATATCAGTATCAGCGAGCGCACAGAAGTGGGACCACAAAGGAAATATGTGGGCAACCGGTCATCTCGGGTACGCTATTGGAATGGGCACTGCCTTTTCAAGTTACTCTATTGCCGGCACCGAATTTTCCTGCGGTCCCGGAATTGGTTTTGGCGGTCAGTTTTACTATGGTGTCCAGGATAATCTGTTTATTGGTGGTGAACTGATGTTTCAAAGTTATACCGCCAAAATGTCAGCACCAGCCAATTTGGCTCTAGGTATTCCGGCTATGGACATATCCGAAAGCCAGACCGAATTTAATGTAATTGTCAATGCTTTATATGGCATTAGCAAGACTCGCAATTCGTCTTTATTCCTGACGGGCGGTACTGGTCTTTATGATTACGGCGGAATGCAGATGGGTCTAAATACCGGTCTTGTTTGGCGCAAACAGGTATCTGACAAAGTATATCTGTATGGAATGCCGAGACTTCATGTAGTTTTGGCTGAGACCACACCGATGATGATTCAATTGACGATGGGTGCCCAGTTTTCGCTTGGCGGTTGATTGAATAAGATGAATTTGAATTAGAAAGGCAGGTTTTTACCTGCCTTTTTTATTGGTCAAAGAACCATTATAATCAAAGAGTCCGGTAATTTTATTACACTTTGACTCCATATTTTTTTAGTCGATAAATTAAAACATGGCGTGGAATATTTAAATATCTGGCAGCTTTTGATTTGTTTCCCGCAAACTCATTAAGAGCATCTAAAATTAATTTTTTTTCAGCCTCATGAAAGGTCAGGTTTTTTCTCGGGTGTATATCTGTATTGCTGTCACCTAATGTACTGTCTATTATAAAATCAGATGGCAAGTCGCTTTCGGTTAACACGTCGGATTTTCTCAGTATCACCATCCGTTCTACCAGATTTTCTAATTCGCGAATATTTCCGGGCCAAAAGTATTCTTTTAGTACGCCAATTAATCCAGGTTCGATATCGATTTTTCTGTTTTGCTCAATTTTGCGGATGAACTCCCTCATTAAAATCAGAATATCCTCTTTACGTTCCCTCAGGCTCGGCAATCTTATCGGGATGACATTCAGTCTATAAAAAAGATCTTCTCTGAATTTTCCATGAGCAACCAATTCTTTCAAATTAGTGTTGGTTGCCGCAAGCAGACGGATATCAACTTCGACCTTTTTCTCTGATCCAACCGGTTCGACAGTTCTTTCCTGAATAGCACGAAGCAATTTCGCCTGTAATTCCAGACTCAATTCGCCGATTTCATCAAGCAATAGTGTCCCGCCTCCGGCCAATTCGAATTTTCCTTTTTTGTCTTTGATAGCGCCGGTAAAAGCTCCTTTGACATGGCCAAACAGTTCAGATTCAATCAATTCTTTAGGAATCGCCGCGCAATTTATCACCACAAAATTATTATTAACGCGAGGGCTCTTATAATGAATCGCCTTGGCGATCACTTCTTTGCCTGTTCCAGATTCGCCTGTCAAGAGAACCGTAGCATCTGAGGGAGCTATTTTTTCAACCATGTCCATTAATTCTTTAAACGGCTTTGAGACACCTATAATCGTATCCAGGAATTTCTTGCCATGCAACTCTTCTTTTAGAGCCTTATTTTCATTTTCCAATTTTTTGAATTTGAGTGCTTTTTCAATCGCGATAATAAGTTGATCATCCTCAAACGGTTTGGTTAAATAATCAAATGCCCCGAGCTTCACTGCCTGCACTGCCTGTGACAGATCGGCAAAGGCGGTCATTAAGATCACTTCCAAGGTCGGCTGAATCTTTTTTACCTGCTCCAAAAGTTGGACTCCGGTAAGTTTGGGCATTTTAATATCTGAAAGAACCAAATCGAATTGTTTGGATTCTAATTCACTCAAAGCTTTTTCGCCATTGTTGACGGTCGTAACTTTATAACCCTCTTGTTCCAGTTTATATTGAATAACTCGCCTTAAAGCGTCATCATCATCTGCCAATAAAATACTAATTGACATATCATCTACTCCTCAAATGAAGGAATTTCAATAAGAACCCAAGTCCCCTCATCTTTTTTGCTTTCAATATTTATTGTGCTATTATGATTTTCGATAATAGATTTTACAATAGGAAGTCCCAAACCTGTACCGGAGGCTTTTGTGGTGAAAAATGGATCAAAAACATGGTCCAAAACGTCCTGCTCGATTCCCTCACCATAATCACGGATTGTGAAAATTATTCGTCCGTTATTTCTGTTTTTCAGCGCAATCTCAATTATCGATTCCGGTTCCGACACATCAAGTGCATTTAGCAATAGATTGAGAATCACCTGATGAATTTTTTCTTTATCACCAAGAATCAAAACATCTTTTTCTATATCTTTTGAGATATTAATTTTTGAATTGGCAGCCTGTATTTCTATTTGTTTTAAGGAATCATTCAAAGTTTGGGATAGATCAAGCTGCTCTAAAGTAGCTTCTTTTGGACGGGCAAAGTTGAGAAAATCTTTTATAGTATTATCAATTCGTTTTATTTCACCAACGATTATTCCCTGGAATTCATCTTTATCCTTATCAGATGTTTTCTTGTCAAATATAATTTCAAAAGCGCCTTTGATAGAGGCCAATGGATTTTTAATTTCATGAGCAACACCCGCCGCTATTTTGCCGACCAACGACAGCTTTTGCGACCTCTCAAGTTGAAGTTGAGCCTCTTCGTGTTTTTTGCGGGCAAACAGTTCTCGATCAAAAAGTGCGCCGGTCAAAATTCCAATGGCAAAGTAGAAAACCAACTCAACAATTTCTCTGACAATATCAGCGGTTTCCAGATTTTGACCAAAAATGTAAGGCAAAACCAGTAATGAAATCAAACCTGCTGATAGAATGCCACCCCTGAGACCAAACCAGGAGGCTGAAATGACAATCGGTATATAACAGAATCTTCCATGTAAGACATGCAGTAAATGCACATGCCCGAAAAACGGCTCAATAAGCCATCCATAGTGGATTCCCAGAGTTATTGTGATCACAAAACCAATTACTGCTATTTTTTGAGATTTATTTTCAATCATTGTATATAATTCTCCTATATACTCAATAATGGCAATTGTTATGCCGACATTTCAATCTCGCTGATCAAATTTCCTAACTTATTAGTATATATAATATTACGAGAAGCATAAGCAATCACATCCAAATCATAATAAAACTATCGTCGAATATTAAACAATAATTACACAATATTGTTCACTTTTGAAGAATATTATTCAATATTATATAAATTAGACCTGTGGCATTCTCTTATCTTGTTGATATATAATTACTTATGAATCATGGCATGGTTTCTGCCATACGATTAAACTATGAAGAACAAAGAAAAAAATAATGTATATCGGCTGATAATCGCAACTCCTCTTTTATTCTTATTCTTTTCTCATTCTCTATTTGCTTTGGATAAAAAAGAATTAGAAAATATTTCCAGAACTATTGAAAGTGATTTTGCGGCTGCGGAAACAGTTTCAGATAGTTTTATTGCCAATGGTACAATTGAAGAGTATTTGACTTATGCCTCACTTAATAATCCCGGTTTAAAAGCAGCCTTTTATTTTTGGCAAGCCAGCCTTGAAAAAATAGGTTATGTTGGGGCACTTCCAGACCCGATGATCTCATACGCTTATTTCATTGAAAATGTCGAGACCAGAGTTGGACCGCAAGAGTGGAAACTAAGTCTGAAACAGACTTTTCCGTGGATCGGAACATTGGGCGCCAAAAAAGATATTGCAAATGAAGAAGCCAAAACTGCTTTTCGCAAGTTTCAGGCGGAAAAGCTGAAGCTGTTTTATTCCATAAAGGCCGCTTATTATGATCTCTATTATCTCGGTCGAGAGATTGCACTAACGAAAGATAACCTTGAGTTACTTAAATTCTGGGAAGCGGTGGCACGGACCAAATATAAGGTGGCATTAAGTACACATCCCGACATAATCAAGGCTGAAGTAGAATTGGGAAAATTGGAAGATCGGCTGGAGAGTTTACAGGAGCAAATCAGGCCAACCGCGGCAGATCTGAAGGCTTTGGCCAATCTCCCAAAAACTGCAATGATAACGATTCCGGAGACAATTGACGTTGTCGAATCTGAAGTAGAATTGCAGGATATTCTGGATAATGCTCTTCTATATAACCCCGACCTTAACGCTATGGTACATCTCATTGACAAAGAGCGAGCGGGGGTGCGTCTTGCCGGAAAAACGAATTTACCAAATTTCACAATCGGTGTCGATTATATCGAAACCGGTGATGCATTAATTCCTACTATGGATGAAAGTGGTAAAGACCCCTGGGTTGTTGGGGTGGGGATCAACCTGCCGCTTTGGTTCGGAAAGAATAGTGCTAAAAAAGATGAGGCTAAAGCCAAGTTGCAGGCTGCTGAATATAGGTATGCTGAAACGCAGAACAGGCTGGAGGTTTTGGTAGAGAAGATAGTGTTTCGATATTCTGATGCCCTGCGTAAAATTCGTCTCTATCGTGACGGACTCATTCCGAAAGCCGAGTTGGCACTCAAAACCAGCTACACTGCCTATCAGGTTGCGGAAGTTGACTTCCTGAGTGTGCTGGATGCGCAACGGCAGCTTCTTGTTTTCCAACTAAGTCTTGAACAGGCTGTTGCAGATCTTGCCAGACACCGCGCAGAGATAGAAATGATAACGGGAAATGAATTGAATTATAAATAAGAAACATTTTAGAAGGAGAAACAAACATGAAACTGACCAAAACAATCTCAATGATCGTAGCGATGCTACTAATAACTTCGTTTGCGGCTTTCGCCGGCGATGAAAAACAGGAAAACAAGAAGGCAATGCCAGTCGAATTGAAAAGCCAGACCATTTGCCCTGTCATGGGTGGTAAAATTGATTCGACCGTCTATACCGATATTCAGGGTCAGCGGGTGTACCATTGCTGTCCGATGTGTTCTGACAAACTGAAAAAGGATCCTGATACCTATTTCAAGAAAGCTGCCGTGGAGGGAGTTCTGTTCGAAAATATTCAAACAACTTGCCCGGTATCCGGCGAAAAGCTCGAAGATAAGTCGGTTTATACTGACTTTGAAGGTCGTCGGATAACATTCTGCTGCGAGAAATGTGTCGGAGCTTTTAATGAAGACCCGGCAAAATTTCTATCCAAGCTGGAAACCTCGACCGAGAAAATGGAAGGGCACGAGATGAAAATGGGACAAGAAGGACAGGATCACTAAATCAAGTTTTATTATCTGATGGAGAAAGCTATGACTGATAAAAAGAAAATTAAATCTTTTTTAAATCGCTTTGCGCTGCGCGGTGTCGGTGGACTCATCGGGTTAGTCGCCATTGCGATCCTGGCTTTCACCTTCGGAGTAATGTTTTTCGGCGACGGCCAACCGGTGACCGATACACATGACCATTCCGATGACGCAATGACTAAAAACCAAACTGATTGGACCTGCTCGATGCATCCCCAGATAAAGCTGCCAAAAGCCGGTAAGTGTCCTATCTGTTTTATGGATCTGATCCCTCTTGATACCGGTTCCGGTGATGATGTCGGACCGCGTCAGCTCCGAATGTCGGAGACCGCCAAACAGCTTGCGCAAATTCAGACGACTCCGGCCAAACGCCGATTTGCTGAAGTAGAAATCAGATTGGTCGGTAAAATTACCTATGACGAAA
>JAUVBC010000074.1 GCA_030591405.1 Candidatus Zixiibacteriota bacterium | reverse complement strand
GCTAAATTCATCCAGCAATTGCGCCCGTAAACCGGATTGTTGGAAGGCGATTTCATCGACCGAGAGAACATCCACCGAACGAGCTGCCATCAAGACCGAAACTCTGGGAATAATATGAATACAGATTACCCAGATAACCAATAGAACCAGAAATGAATTTGCCGATCGATTGGTCAGCGATGAAACAAATACCGAAAGTGTCAAAAAGACACCGGCGTAAAGTAAACCGGCCATAATAATCAATAATAATCTTATCCACTCATTACCCGATAATGAAATGCCCATCATCGGCATCATTAAAGTTCCGACCGCGATCGCTACCAGAACAGAAATAGACAAAGCGGCAAAAGTTCCTATTAGCTTCCCAAGTATATAAGTTTGGCGCGGAAGCGCATTGGCAAATGCAAGCCGCAGTGTCCCCCGCTCTTTTTCGCCACTGATAGCATCATAGCCGAGAAGAATCGCAAATAATGAAAGTAAAACCTTAAATATAAATTCCAAATCCAAAAATCTAAAAATGGCAAATATTGGATCCTCATTATAGCGGCTATCCTCAATCGGAATATTGCCGCGTCCCTCAACAACGGCTGTCCGACCAATATCATTGGACACACCGGAAACCAGCGAAGCAAGTGGTGTCGGAGCTAAAAAGATTCGATTACTTTCCAGCTCGTTCCAATCGGTCATACCTTCCATCGACCTGATATTCTCGGCTCGTGACGCCTCGTAATAGGCCTGATTCAGATTAAATCTGGTCGTCCCGACATAAAAAGCTACCATTATCAGTAAAGCGCAGGCGCCAAAAGTAATAATAAATTTAGTCGAGCTAATTAGATCTCTTATTTCCTTCTCAATGATAACTTTAAGCATTGGCCGCTCCAATTGCTTCTGAAGCAGAAACACCTCCAGCCATATACTGCATATATATTTGCTCAAGATTTTTGCCCGAAATCTCCTCGGCTGTCTGTTGCATAATCATCTGCCCGCTATCCATAATTGCAACCACATCGGCAATCTCTTTGGCTCGGAAAATATCATGCGTTGACATCAGAATTGCTTTATTCTCATCGCGAAGCGATTTAATCAATTCAATAAAATCTCGCCCCGCTTTGGGATCAAGACCGGAGGTCGGCTCATCTAATAAGATAACCGGGGCATCTTTTAAAATGGCAATTGCGATTCCACATTTCTGACGCATCCCTTTAGAGAAACCATTTAACCGCTTATTATGCACATCAGCCGAAAGCCCGACCCGAAGCAGAACATCCCGATAATCATCTTTTGAATAATCTTTCTTCCCGCCAAGTTTGGCAAAAAAATCAAGATTCTGAAGAGCAGTAAAATTAGAATAAAGCTGCACATTTTCAGAAACGAAAGCGATCTGTTTTTTGGCCTCAAGCGGTTCTTTATGGCAGACAATTCCGTTTATTATGGCCTCGCCCTCGGTTGGTTCGAGAAAACCGAGGAAAAGATTTATAGCTGTCGTTTTTCCGGCACCATTTCCACCAAGAAGCGCAAACAGCTCTCCCGGCGCAATCGAAAACGAGACATGATCCAGTGCCAAAACGCCATCTTCATACCGTTTGGTCAGATTAACTGCCTCAAGCGCCGGTTTAATATTTCCTAAATGATTATTATTCATAACAATTTCTCCTGCAATAGGTCATTACTTTCTTGACAATCGGACACCATAGACAATCACACCACCGACAATACCAAGAATAAAAAGTACTATCAATACCGTCCCCCAAATATTGGTTTCGGGACGAATCTCTACCGTCGCAATTTTGTCACTGCCGTTTATTAAGATTCCATTGGATAAACCTGAACTTTGTATCCGAACCTCATATTTTCCGACCGAAATATCATCCGGCGGTTTGAATTTCAGATTCACTCGCGCTTCTTCTCCAATTTCCAACGAATTGAAATTCGCCGGAGTGATTATTTTGGTCCAATTCAGAGGAACATCGGCCTGGATTTCTATCTGATCCAACCGGCGGCTACCCTCGTTCATCAGATCAATATTGATATCGACCGTTTCATCGGCCAAAATCGAATGATAGAGCTGCGGTGCCCGGGCAAGAAGTTCACCTTTGCCTTTTGGAAGCAGTTCCAACCTGACATATCCAACATCAAGTTGTTTTAATTCTTCTTCTGTTCATTCCTTTGTCCCGGCATCAGCAAACTTATCGGTTTTATCATTTGGAATCGCCAGAACATAGAATGGAATTGGCTCATCCATTATCACTTCATCGGTGGAACGATCCGGCAAAGCGATCTGCAAAACCGCCTGTTTGGTGCGGCTGCTCTCGGTGAATTTAACCTGCCGTAGTCGGACCTGACCCGAGGCATCATTAAAATGGCGGCTGATCTGCCGGGGAAGATTTACAACCTCAAGCGAATAGGTATTGCTGGTTCCGCTGAAAAGTTCCAGAGTCAGATCGTAATTGGCCTTTTTGCCAAGTCCGACCTCCTGCGAAAACTGCTCGGACTGAACTGCAACCTGATTAACTGTGGCGTCTTTCTGCAAAAATATTTTCATACTGCGCTGATTGCCGTTGCCATATATAAGAAACACCGTTACCACATCAACATCGAGAAGTAGCGCAAAATCAATTTTTTGAGGCTGACCATATTGCAATTCAGTAATTTTTGCCTCATACGGTTGACTGATGATTGCATTCTCCTCATTCAAAAGAGAAACATAGACATTATTGATAACATCCGGCTGTAACGAGCGGAATAAAGCATCATCAATATTAAGAAGTTTTCTAAATTCGGCTGTTCCGCCTGAAGTATTGGCGAGTGTCAAACTGACCCGTTTGGAACCATCCTGACCATGATATTTTACTGCCGATGTCACCGAGATATACTGCTTTTCAAACAGAACCGCCAGAAGCGATTGCTGATAGTTGACTTCGGCATCAGAAAAAATGGACTTCGCCCGATCAAGTTCAACCCGGGTGATTAAGTCTTTTTCAAAAAGAGTCTGCTGGCGTTCATATTCAGCCCGGTTTATCTCAAATGCTTCTTTAGCCCGTTTCAGACCAAGAAGCCGATACTGGTCATCGCGCTGATTAAATGGATTATAATTCTGAGCAGTAACCGACGAAACCGCAAGTGTCATCAGATAAAATATTATTATATAAATAAATTTATTCCGCACAATTATTGTCCCTGCTTTTTCATAACCTTAAATGGCTTGGAGCCGGGTTCAGATTTTGGCTTTTCAAACGTCAGGAGAATTTCTTTTCCTTTCCGCAGCATTGTTAATTCAACTTTTTCGCCAGCTTTTACCTGGCCATAAATCTGAGTCAGTTCTTCAGCGGAATTGATTTTAGATGAATTAATTTTAATCAATTGATCTTCACTTTCAGGTTGAGTGCCGGTAAAAACCGATGCCATCTCTGTTATTACATCAACGACTGAAATTTTCCCATCTTTTTCATCCAGAACAAGACCGACATCAATTAAATCGGCGACGATATTTCCGATTTCCCCGCCGCCCGGACCGCCGGCAGTTCTAATCATCATCTTGCCAGGTGCATCTTTTGGATCCATTTTGGCAAATTTAACCATCATAATGCTCTTATCCCGCTTAATACCAAATTTCACCTCATCACCGATTTCCATCGCTTCATAAGCATCCTGGATTGATGATACCTTTTTCATACTTTTGCCATTAAGCATCTTGATAATATCGCCGACTTGAATATCTAATGCCTTATAATCGGCCGGCCGATGATCCACAGGAAGCACCATCTCCAGCTTTGGACCATCATCGGACTCGACAATAATCCCGCCAACTTCAGGAAGCATAAATACGTCACCATCCTCGGCTTCAAAGGTCATCGTTTTTACAATTTGTGCCTGGGCCGGTATCCAGAACATAAATAAAGCGATTAAGATCAGACTGTTGTTGATTGATCCTTTTGTTTGCCAGAATTTGTTCATCTTTCTCTCCTTCGGTTTAGTAATTTGATTTTTGTTTCTGTTTTGTTATACTTGATAAATAACTAACAGGTTGCGTTTCACATAGTTAACTTATGTTACCAATTGTTAAGAAATGTTAATTGGAGTGTATCTTTAAATATTTTTGCGTATAATAGAATCAGAGTTATGACACTTTCGAAAAAAATAATTGGCATTATTGTCGCCCTGATAGTGATATCTATGATAGGCTTGACAATCCTTCAGGTAACTCTACTGGGCAGTACAAAATCGCTCAAGGAGCAAACTTTTCGTCAAAATGTTTCAAGTGCCCTTTCATCGGTGGCAAAATCATTGGAATCCTATGAGGCGACAATTACCGCCTTCGAAGTTGCCGGAGATTCGCTTCTCGATAAAAATATCAATGTCTACGCGCAGGTTCTTCGGAGAGGCAGTCTTGACACAAGTCAGCACAGCATGATGGTAATTTCAAAAGATTCAATTATCAGTTCAATCGATTCCGGACCAATAATAAAAAAACTTGAGTATACATCAATAATTATTCCAGATTCTGCATGTTTTATCGACACATCTATGGCCGACAAAATTGGCCAACCAAGGATAATTCATATAGAACATAATTTGCCGGACAGCGGCAAAATAATGTATAACCTTCAGGGGGGCGATGATAGCATTCGCATCAGTTTTCTTGAGCAGGTGTTGGATAAACTTTGGTACAGCGAATCGGGCACAATTCAGGAAAGAGTTGATTCTCTTCTGCTCGACTCAGTTATTGAATCCAGCCTTAAACAAGCCGGGATAGATCTGGATTATGTCTATGCAATAAAAACCGAGGGGATTGATTCACTCTGGCCAAAACCGGAGCAATACACAAAGGAACTTATTAATAGCGAATACAAAACGCGGCTTTTTCCGCTTGATATATTAACTCCACAAAGTGAACTTCTTCTGTATTTCCCATCAGGTGATTTTTATGTCTGGCGTCAGATCAGTCCGATGTTACTCTTAACTGCGCTATTTCTAATAATTCTCATTTTCTGTTTTATTTATATTATCAGAACTATCATAGGACAAAGAAAAAGCGCATCACTGATGGTTGATTTTATCAACAACATGACCCATGAATTTAAGACGCCGATTTCAACTGTTGCGCTGGCCAGCGAGGCTATTGTCAGACCGGACGTAATATCGGACAAAGACAAAGTGACCAAATTTTCAAAAATGATTCTTGATGAAAACTCCCGGATGAGGCGTCAGGCTGAAAAAATTCTTCAGATGGCGACTCTCGAAGAGGGTGAATTTGAGTTGAAACTAACCGAAGTTGATATTCATAAAATAATTGGCGATGCCATCAACAGTATCACCCTTCAGATCGAAAACCGGGGTGGAACAACCAAATGCGTCTTGGATGCAGACAATTTTATTTTAAATGCCGACAAGGATCATCTTTCAAATATTATCTTTAATCTGCTGGACAATGCTATTAAATATTCGCCTGGAATTCCCAGGATAACGGTGCGTACAAAAAATATTGAAAACTATATTTCTGTTTCCATTGATGATAATGGCCGCGGCATAAGCCCTGAAGATTTGAAAATGGTATTTAAAAAATATTATCGAGTGTCCACCGGCAATATTCATGATGTCAAAGGGTTTGGTTTGGGACTCAGCTATGTCAAACTGATGGTTGAAGCACACGGCGGTAAAATCTCACTGAAAAGCAAATATGATCAAGGTACCAATGTCGAAATATTATTTCCAATCAATCGGCAAACTGGAAGTACTAACGATGCCTAAAATATTGCTTTTAGAGGACGACCCAAATCTGGGCTTGATAGTTCAGGAGCATTTGCAACTGAACGGCTATGAAGTTACGCTGGCGGTAAATGGTGAGGATGGTCTGGCGGCTTTTGATACAAAGAAATATGATCTTTGCCTGATTGATGTCATGATGCCAAAAATGGACGGTTTCTCCTTTGCTCGTAAAATCAGACAAAAAGATAATAACACTCCATTGATTTTCCTGACTGCAAAATCATTAAAAGAGGATAAAATCGAGGGTTTCCAGATCGGCTGCGATGATTATATCACCAAACCGTTCAGCATTGAAGAATTGCTGCTAAGAATTCAGGCAGTACTAAAAAGAACCAGCGGAACAGCCGAAAATCAGCCACAGACCTCTTTTGAAATAGGTGAATACAGTTTTGACAGCAAAAGACAAATACTAAATAGCAAAGACAATCAATACAGCCTGACCTCAAAAGAATCAGAACTTCTCCGTCTATTATGTTTGAATAGGGACAAAATTCTTGACCGCAATACCGCCTTGAAAAAAATATGGGGTTCCGAAAGCTATTTTGACGGCCGCAGTATGGATGTTTTTATTTCTAAACTCAGAAAATACCTCAAAGACGACAACTCTATCGAAATCATAAATATTCATGGCAAAGGTTTCAAGCTGATTGTCAGCAGATAAAACATATTGCACCATTACAACTTATATTTTTGTTAGATATTTTCTTGACAAACTTATATATTTTTATGTTTTTACGAAAATTATAAAAACATAGAGGCAATATAACTATGACCGAAGAACTGACCATATTATTAATTACCGCCGCCTCAATCGGCTTTTTCCACACTTTACTTGGGCCGGATCATTATCTTCCGTTTGTAGCGATCTCGAAAGCGAGAAACTGGTCACAGACCAAAACTTTGCTTTTGACTATCCTTTGCGGTTTTGGTCATGTACTAAGTTCGGTTATTTTGGGACTTATCGGAGTCGCCCTCGGGACAGCCGTAACAAAATTGGAATTCATTGAATCAATAAGGGGCGATCTCGCCGCCTGGACACTGATTGCTTTTGGGCTGGTCTATTTGGTGTGGGGCTTGCGAAAGGCATATAAAAATAAACATGAACATGAGCACTATCATCATAATGAGAAGAAAAGCCTGACACCCTGGGTGCTGTTTATAGTTTTTGTTCTGGGACCATGTGAACCATTAATTCCCATATTGATGTATCCCGCCGCCAAAAGCAGTCTTATGGGAATGGCACTTGTCGCCGGCGTTTTTAGTTTGGTTACCATCGCCACCATGACATCAATTGTTTATGTCCTTATCAGCGGTTTCAAATTGTTTAAATTCTCTTCCTTGGAACGATACTCACATGCCCTCGCCGGATTTGTTATCTTTATTTGTGGAATAGCAATTCAATTCGGATTGTAAGGATTACATAATAATTAAATGCCGAAGGGGGGATTTGAACCCCCACGCCCGTTAAGACACTGCGCCCTGAACACAGCGTGTCTACCAATTCCACCACTTCGGCATAATCTCAACTGCCTAATATAAGCGGTTATTCGATTTCGGCAACTGTTATTTAATTTAATTATATCAATTATATTTTTTCTAAATTGACTGCCCGGATTCCAATCTGTATATTTGGTATTTATACAAAAGGAGATAAATCAAATGACGCTGGCCGATAAATTGAGCAAACTTTCTACATCCAGGCGGGATATTATTATAATATTTGGTATCGCCCTGCTTCTGCGCGCGCTCTACTTGCTATTTATGGCAAATCAATATACGTCACTGGTTATTCTTCATCTTCTTGATGATTCTCAAACATATATCAGTATCGCCAAATATTTTCTGGGCGTCAATGTCGCCGGCGCCGATGATCTCCTGTTGGCCGGACCGGGTTACGGCTATTTACTGGCAACAGTTTTTAAATTGTTCGGGTTTACCTCCTGGCCGACTTTAATATTACAGATCATAGTGAGCAGTCTCGGCTGTGTCTATATATATAAAATTGCCGAGAAACTTATTAATATCAGAACAGTGTCGCTGATCGCTTCACTTCTGGCCGCGACATCGCTAACCTCTATTTCACTTAGCACGTCAATATTAACCGATAGTCTGTTCTTCTTTTTGCTGGTTGTCGCTATTTATTATTTCCTCTTGGGTCTAAATAATGGTCAATGGAAATATTTTATCTTTTGCGGAGTTCTTCTTGGTATCTCGTCACTGATTCGCTCGGTTGGACTGTTTTTCCCGGTTGTGTTAATATTTATTGCGTTTGTCTTCCCTCTGAATTCGTCGGTTTTATCTCGAAAATCTGCCCTGCTTCGATCGATCATTACCGGATTGATTTTAATTATCGTAGCGCTCCCCTGGGCTATAAAAAATAATAGCGAACATGAGATATTTACGGTTTCGGAAACAGGCACGCTTGCGGCAAGAAATTATCTTTGCTCGAAAATCATATATGAAGCCGAATCAAGAAAATCATTAATAGAAATTCGTGACTGGATGGCCGCCCCCAAAACAGTGCAGGGCCGACCCGAAACCGCTCGCGAACGCCATGACCATGCCATCGCGGTTATCAAAGAAGTTTTCTCAAGATACCCCGGGACATTTTTTAAAGTATTTTTTGAAAATATATTTGAGAATATTGGCGCTTTGAGTACGATCCATTCGCTGCAATTGCCGCAATTTCGAAATTCATTTGAGATCTATACTGAAAAACTGTTCACCAAAGGCAACAGTCTTTTTGTTTTCTTTTTATCACTGATCGGGTTTGTACTTCTTTTCTGGGATGGCAAAAAGCGCGAGGCGTTGATTTTAGCTTCGATTTATGGCTACTTTGCCTTTTTATCCGGCTTCACTTACTGGCAGGGCTCACGAATCTTCTACCCCGGCCAACTCGCCTGGGTAATTCTGGTGGCAGTCGCATTGTATCAAATTGGGTTGGCGACTAAAAAAATCAGATTATATTTGTTGAATAGAAATAAGTAATTTGACCAGTCACGATTATTTTGTATTTCTAAATAATACGCCAATACTAATACCAAAGAAGGTTGTTGCATCAGAAAATAGCAAAGCGGCTTCAAATTTAAGCGTCTCATGGGTCTTAAAATTGTAAAAGTAAGATAATCCGGGGCCTAATCCCAACCTATGCTTATAACGGTTTTTCTGATTAATTATGGTAAACGATGGTTGAATGATTATATTTTGATTTAGTTCAATATTAGAAAATATAACCGATCTGTATGATGAATTATTATCAAATGATATTGCACTT